>JACQAL010000054.1 GCA_016195025.1 Bacteroidota bacterium
GGATGCTCTACAACTGTTTGCCATCCTGTAGAAATTGCTCCTTGCTGTTATCAGAAATCCGATTTTGATGTACAGCAGGATATTTCCCTAACTACACAAACATGGCAGCAACCTCCTTTTAATGGATATTGCAATTCATGCACTACTAATACAATAAGAGTTGAAAAAACTATCACTGTTCAGGCAAATAATACATTTACAATAAAAAATGCTTCTGTTCAATTTGGCCCATTAGGAAAAATAATTGTGGAGCCGGGCGCCCGCTTAATATTGGACGGATGCACGCTGACCGTGGCTCCTACTACACTTGTTTCGGATTGTTTTTTATGGCACGGCATTGAAGTATGGGGAGACCCAAGCAAAACTCATTCTCTTTCCGACCAGCAATATCAGGGCATGGTTACATTTTTAAACAGCCCGGTAATTGAAAAAGCGCATATCGGTGTTTTACTTGGGAAGACAGGATGTATTTCTTCTTTTACATGCGGACTTTGCAAAGGTCCCTACGGTTTATCTGCCAGCGGGGGAATCATCAATGCAACAAATGGCACTTTTAATGCATGTGCA
Organism: Bacteroidota bacterium; assembly: GCA_016195025.1. NCBI lineage: Bacteria > Pseudomonadati > Bacteroidota > Bacteroidota bacterium. The sequence continues at coordinate 568 of JACQAL010000054.1, forward strand.
ATCGGGGTGGCGTTTGCGCCATTTGCACCAACAAATGCGAGTATAATTTCAGGCTGTAATTTTATCGGTGGAAATGTTAAATTGTTTGACCCAGGATATATAACCGGCAATGCATATACTTATCCGAATATACATAATCCCGCCTATGCATTTCCCAACTCAACCGGCAGAAGCCCCTGGGGAATTTATGTTTGGAAAAGCGCGCGCAACGTAACGTTTGGCTCTGCAACTTCGGGTAATACTTTTGATAACATGGAAGAAGGCATCCGCGCCTTTGATACGCGATTCAATGCGAACCTATGCAGTTTCAACAATCATTTATATGGAATAAATATTCAGAACACAAATCCCGTTTTAAGCAATACGCATTTATTTTCTTCTAATACCTTTATCGCGAATTTAAATACAGGCATTCTTATAAACAACGGCTATTACGACCGGATGACAGCAAATGGTTTCAACAAATCCAATAATCCTACTCCTTTTATAACCAATGGGATTTTTTTTCAAAATGCCCGCGCATTTAATGTATTTGATAATAATATTTTTAATAAAGTCACTACTGCGGGGGTTTTCTGCGATAACACGGGCACCTATGGTGGATTTATTGGTACAATTAATAATAATCAAAATCAATTTATCGATTGCCCTACGGGAATTATTGTTGGGTTGTTCAAAACAAGTAACAACAGCGCATTAATTATCAGGTGTAATTCTCATAGCAATGCCGGAACCAGTTTTAATCCTTATTGCTGGAGTAAATCCGGCATATTGGCAAACCAGGGAAGTTTGCCTCCTTCTTCCGCTGCCAATCCCGACCAATATCCGGCAGGAAATGATTTTGTTACTCCAAGTGAAAAAGCGATTTCTTCGGCTGATGCGTATTTTAAGTATGTGCATCATGTTTCGCCCCCTTCCAAAATTCCTGATGTTCCCATCAATACGAGCATTAATCATTTTACTCCTGTTAATTCTACTATTGCCGCTACCGGAACATCGTGCGATCTAACTACAGTACCCTGCACTTGCAATCCTCCCTGCTGCCGCATTATTCAAATAAATAATCTCAACAGCCAGATTGCTTCGCTTCAGCAGGAATATAATTCGGTGCTCGCAAATTTAGACCATGGTCAGACAAGCGCGCTGCTTGCCGCAATCAGCAGCAATACTTCAAGCGGCAACCTGAAAAATTTATTAGTGCAGGATTCTCCTCTGTCAGATGAAGCGCTTCTCGCATTTATCAATAAAACCGGAACTCCTCCCGGAATTTTTAGGGATGTGCTGATGCCTAACATGCCTGTTTCCGATAATGTATTAACTCCTTTATTCGCCAAAGCATCAGCGTTGCCTGTCGGCATTGCAAACCAAATCAAGTCAGCGCAGGGAAGTTCTGCCGTGCGCACGCTTGCGAACATTTCAAGAGATATTGCCAATGCCCAAAGAGATGTTCAGCAAAATATAAATGAGGCAGTAACCTATTATCTCGGCAATAATTCTATTGACTCCGCCTCTGCATTTTTAGAAACTTACAGCCAAACGAATGAAACGCGGCAAATTCTTTTCGGGCAGGAATTGTCGGACGGCAATCTAACATCCGCGGAAATGCGGCTGAATTCTTTTGCTCCTGCTGATAACGAGGAAGCCGACTGGAAAACCCTGATGCTATTATTGCTCAACATGAAAGCGCAGGGCAATACCGAATATGATTTAGACAACGCGCAGGTAATGCAGATACGCGGCATTGCGCAAAGTTCCGTCAGCAGCGTTGCGCGTTCGAATGCGCGCGCAATTCTCATGCTGTTGTTTAACGAGCAGTTTCCTCCCGATGCAAATACCTCGCGGCTTATGCAAACGGAAAACGAAGGAGAGTTTGCATACAAAGAATCCATCAGCGAAGTTTCGCTGAGCGAGCCGCAGCCAAATCCAAGCAGCGATTACACAACTTTTATTTATTCGCTGCCTGAAGAAATTCCTTACGCCATCCTCGCTGTTTATGATGTTAACGGGAAAACATTACTGAAAAGTTATCCCGTATATGCGTCTGGCAGCCACATTCTGGTAAACACGGGTGAAATGCAGAACGGAGTTTACCTCTGCAAACTCGAAGGCGAAGGATTTACTCCAGTAATTAAAAAATTAGTGGTTATTCAAAAGTAGAAGATGAAACGAAGTTTTGTTTTTTTATTCCTGATTTATTGCTGCTTGAATGCACGCGCACAGGTAGTATGGGATTCGCTGGCAGGAGGACTTCCAATAGCCAGTACCGCTCCTCCTTACAATGATATTGGAGGTGAAATTACTTCTATATGTATTTACAATGGCAAATTATATGTATCCGGTCATTTTGGCAAAGGAAGCGGAAAGCCAATGGACGGAGTAGCAGAATGGGACGGGAAAAACTGGAACTCAACAAAAATTGATTCACTGTATGTCGTATATCCTCCTTCTGCTTTGGCTGTTTACAACAATGAATTATGGGTTGCGGCAGATATTAAGAAAAATCTTTCATCTAAACAGTATATTTTAAAATGGAACGGAACAAACTGGACAAAAGGATTTAAAGATACTGTATCTGGTTGGATAATTAAAGATATAACATATAATAATGAATTATATGCGGGGGGATGGTGGGAATTTATTGACAGCACAAACAAAAATACCATCGAAAGATGGAACGGAACAAAATGGATCAATGCAGGTGGAAGTGTAACCGGGGGCAGTTCTGCAATATTTACAATGGAAATATTCAACGGGGAATTATATGTTGGCGGAATTTTTTATTCGGCAGGAGGCATTCCCGCTTCTTGTATTGCAAAATGGAACGGTACTGCCTGGGACAGCGTGGGCAGCAACGGGGCCGATTACGTAGTGCAATCAATGGCGGCTGATACTATAAATAATTTTCTTTATGTGGGAGGTGGTTTTTTAAGCGTTGGAAATGGGATTCCTGCCTATTTAATTGCGAGATGGGATGGGTATATGTGGAGCGCATTAAAAAATACGCTGCCGAATACCAATGCTGATTTCATGAAAATGTATCACGGTAAATTATACATCAAGGCAGACAGCATTAATGGAATATCCTATCAAAGCATCGCCAAATGGGATGGCATAAAATGGGATTCCCTGCCGGGGGGAATCAGATTTTTTGAATATGGTCCGACCGATCCCGCAAACAAAGGAGATATTGAAGCATTCCTTGAATGGAAGGATACTTTATACATTGGCGGTCGGTTTGACCAGGCGGGTACCATTCAAAAAGCAAACAGCATTGTAAAATATTATGAGCCGTGGGAAAACAACTGCAATTATCTGCAGCCCATTATTCATGCCCTCACCCCTACGCAACTGCCTGCCGATACTTTTTATTATACTGATTCTGTTGCAGTAAATTTTTACAACAACGTAAAAAGCGCAAGCAACTGGCAGTGGGATTTTGGCGACAGCAAAAGCGGAAACGGACAAATGCCAGTGCATTATTACAAAACAGCGGGAACTTATACGGTTTCTGTAATTGTTTCCTATAACGGTCCTACCGGTACTTGCATTGATACTGCCTATAAAACCATTACTATTATTTACGGAACAGCGGCAGTCAACAACATTCAGTCGCAAAGTTTGAAGTTCAAAATATATCCCAACCCCGCAAAAAACAATATTACAGTTGAAGTGGAAGAATGGAAGGGTGGAGGGATGGAAGAAGAATACACAGTTCGCATCACCAGCCCGCTCGGTCAGAAAGTGGCGGAGAAAAAGTTTACAAAGAGAACAGAGGTGGAAGTTTCGGGTTTCGGCAAGGGATTGTTTCTTGTGGAGGTGTGTGAAACACCGGACATCCCCCTTATTCCCCCTTCAAAAAGGGGGACAGAAGTTCGCTGCCACACGGAGAAAGTGGTGATTGAGTAACTTTGCAGCATAGAGTATAAGTCCCCGTGTTTTTTTCTTTCTATCTTTATCTCCTGAATTACACAGGCACGGTGTTTGTATTATGCCGTGCGCAACTTTAATACATCCACCATGAAAAAATTATCAGCGCTTTCCGCCTTATTGTTTTTTTCCTTCTTCGTCCTTGCGCAAAAATCAAATTATGTTTTCTTCACCGAAGCAGGCGAGCCCTTCACGCTGATGCTGAACGGGGTTTCGTACAATGCCGCACCGCAATCAAACGTAAAAGCCGAAGGGCTGAACGAAGGCACCTATGCCGTGCGCATCACGTTTGCCGATGCTTCGCTCAAACCCGTTTTGGAAGAATTAGTGCTCAACGAAGGAGTGGAAGTTACCTTTGTCATCAAAAAAGAAAAAACCGGCAGCATTGAAACCGGTGTGAAAAAATTCAGCAAGGGATTTCTCTCCACCAAATCCGATTCGGAAATTGCGAAAGAAAAACAACAGGTGGATGCCGAAGCCGCCAAAGGAAAATACACGCTCGAGTTTCTTTCGCGGGTAAAAATTTCGGAAGCATCTTCCAACACGGCAAACAATCCTCCCGCTCCTCCTCCTTCCACTAATCTGCCCGAAGCCGGCACCTACCGCGGAAGCGGTGACCCCATGAAAGGGCTCAACGTGGACAAACCAAAGAACATGCTCGTGGGAAATTATTACGCGCTCATCATTGGCGTGGATAATTACAAAGGTAAATGGCCCCCGCTGAAAAATGCGGTGAGCGATGCAAAGGCGATTGAGGCGCTGCTGAAATCAAAATACAAGTTCAACACGTTTCACACGTTGTATAACGAGCAGGCGAGCCGCAAAGCAATTATTTCCGAACTCGAATGGCTTTCGAAGAATGCAGAAGAAGAAGACAACGTGTTCATTTATTATTCCGGTCACGGAGAATTCAAGAAAGAACTGAACAAGGGCTTCTGGGTTCCTGCCGATGCGCTTTCGAACAGCACTGCCGATTATATTTCCAACAATGATTTGCAAACCTATCTCGTGGGAATAAAATCGAAACACACGCTGCTGGTTTCCGATGCCTGCTTCAGCGGAGATATTCTCAGGGGAAATACCATTTCTGTTCCATTTGAAGACACAGAAAAATATTACCGCGATGTGCACGGGCTGATTTCGCGGCAGGCAATGACTTCGGGCGGAATTGAGCCGGTGCTTGATGGAGGAAAAAACGGGCATTCGGTCTTCGCTTACTATTTTCTGAAAACGCTGAACGAAAACGACAATAAATATTTTGATGCCGGGCAACTCTACGAGAAAATAAAAATTCCGGTGGTGAACAATTCCGAACAAACTCCCAAACTTTCTCCCGTAAAAGACACAGGCGATGAAGGCGGGCAGTTTATCTTTATTAAGAAGTGATGCCCCTTCCCTAAAGGGGAAATTGATACAACAGAGTGTTGATATTTCAAGTTTGCATTTTAATTTTTCTTTGCTTCTCATTCGTAGATTCGCAACAATTCGTAATCCGTAATTATGAGAGCATACATTTTTCCCGGACAGGGCTCGCAGTTTTCTGGCATGGGAAAAGAACTTTATGAAAATTCTCCGGCAGCAAAAGAATTGTTTGAGAAAGCAAATCTCATTCTCGGCTTCCGCATTACAGACACTCTATTTGCAGGAACCGATGAAGAACTGAAGCAGACAAAAATTACTCAGCCCGCCATTTTTCTTCACTCGGTGGTTCTCGCAAAAACGTTGGGAGAATCTTTCAAGCCCGATGCAGTGGCAGGCCATTCGCTCGGAGAATTTTCTGCGCTGGTTGCCAACCAGACATTAACTTTTGAAGACGGATTGAAATTAGTTTCCAAGCGCGCGCTGGCAATGCAGAAAGCATGCGAAGCAAACCCATCCACCATGGCGGCAATTCTGAATCTCGATGATAAAGTGGTGGAGACCATTTGCGCGGAAATTTCTTCTTCGGGAGAAGTGGTGGTGGCGGCAAATTATAATTGCCCGGGACAATTGGTGATTTCAGGTTCAATCAATGGAGTGACTATTGCCTGCGAAAAATTAAAAGCCGCAGGAGCAAAACGCGCGCTGGTGCTTCCTGTTGGCGGTGCGTTTCATTCTCCGCTTATGGAGCCGGCAAAAAAAGAACTGGAAGAAGCAATAAACGCTACTGCTTTTTCAAAACCAATTTGCCCGGTTTATCAGAATGTAAATGCAAGTCCTGTAACAAATGCGGACGAAATAAAAAATAATCTCATTGCGCAACTCACCGCTCCTGTGCGATGGACGCAAACCATTCAGCGCATGACAGCCGATGGAATAAATTCGTATGTGGAAGTGGGACCGGGAAAGGTTTTGCAGGGATTGGTAAAGAAAATAAATAAAGACGCTGACGCACAGAGTGCGTAAATTCCAAATGACAAATAACACACAAATGAATTCCAAATTCAAAGTAGAAAATCTCAAACGGTTTTGGAAGTTGAAGTTTAGTTGTTGGTGCTTGTTTGGAATTTGTTTTTGGGAATTTGGAATTTTAAATTGTGCGCAGGCACAATTTTTCAAGGGCATCGGTATTACAGGCGGAGTAACTATGGCGCGCGAGAAATGGTTTGACACTTACCCGGATGGCACAACAGATAAACTCCGCAAGAAAAATATTTTCGGCTTCAACGGTTCATTAAGGGCGGAGTTCATTGATAACGATAACATCCGCTGGGTAACCGAATTTCAGTTCAACCAGAAAGGATGCAAGGATAAAACCGACAGCGCCACTTATAAAGACAAACTCAACTACATCTGCTGGAATAATTTTCTCAAACTTCAATACGAAACATTTGACGGTTATCCTTATTTGCTGTTAGGTCCGCGCGTGGAATATTTGCTCACGCAGGCAACAAAATCTCCTGCAATAACAGGCGCATTTCAGAAATTTAATTTCAGCTGGGGAGCGGGAATCGGTTATGAAAAAATTGTGTACGAATATTTCAAGCCCTTTGTCGAATTGCATTATAATCCCGACACTCCGTTTTATTACGCCTACAAAACCGAGCCGCTGAAAATCCGCAACCGCGCGTGGGAACTGCGCATCGGCATCATCTTCCGCCCGGGCGGGCATGACTCCTGCCCTGCGGTGATTTATTGATTACTCCAACTCCTCCTCAATATCATTCATCTTTGAGCCGCGTATGATGGAATTGTCTTCTCCTGAATCAGACAAGTCCATAGAAGAAGTCGGCTCAATGAATTTTGCAAACTGCGAAATGAATAAAAGATTTTCAGAGCCCACTCTTCCGTTGCGGTGCTTGGCAATAATTATTTCCGCCATGCCTTCGGTGGAATTTCCGTTTTCATCCACGGTAATGCCCACCATATCCGGTCGGTAAATAAACATCACAAGGTCGGCATCCTGCTCAATGGCTCCCGATTCGCGCAGGTCTGAAAGTTGCGGGCGTTTGGTTCCTCCGCGCTGTTCCACCGCGCGGCTCATTTGCGAAAGCGCAATAATGGGAATGTTCAGTTCTTTTGCAATTGCCTTGAGCGAGCGCGAAATATTGCTCACCTCCTGCTCGCGCGAAAATTTTCCTTCCTGCCCCGACACCATCAGTTGAAGATAGTCCACAATAATCAGCGCCACATCGTGCTGCGCTTTGAGCCGCCTTGCCTTGGCGCGGAATTCAAAAATGGAAAGAGCGGGAGTGTCGTCAATATAAATGGGAGCGGTGGTGAGTTTTCCAATCTTGGCGTTCAACTGGTGAAACTCATCATCGCGCAATTCGCCTTTGCGCAATTTATCGGCAGGCAATTCGGTTTCGGCAGCAATGAGGCGGCTCACTAACTGAATGGAAGTCATCTCGAGCGAAAAGATGGCAGCCGGTTTTTGAAAATCCACTGCGGCATTTCGCGCAATGGTCCCTATGAAAGCGCTTTTTCCGGTTCCGGGACGCGCTGCAAGAATAATCAAATCGGATTTTTGCCAGCCGCCCGTGATGGCGTCAATGCGCGTGAAGCCGCTTTGCACTCCGCTTAATTTTTGGTCTTTCGCACCTTCAATTTGCTGGATTGTTTTCAGCAGCAGCGGGCGGATTTCTTCGAAGTCCCTGCGGATGTTGGTTTGAGAAATGGAAAATAAATTCTGCTCGGCTTTGTTGAGCAATTCAAAAACATCCGATGAATCTTCATACGCATGTTGCAGCGTGTCGGTGGAAATGCGGATGAGTTCGCGCTGCAAAAATTTTTCAAGCACAATGCGCGCGTGCATTTCCACATTGGCAGCAGAGGCAACACGGTTGGTTAACTGCGTAACATAAAATGCTCCGCCTGCAATTTCCAGTTCACCTGTCTTTTTTAATTCCTGCGTAACCGTAAGAATATCCACCGGTTCCGACTTGGAAAATAAATTTACAATAGCCGAAAAAATATGCTGGTGCGCTTCTTTGTAAAATGCTTCGGGCTTCAGAATGTCAATCACATTGGAGAGCGCGTCTTTGTCGAGCATGAGAGCACCCAGCACGGCTTCTTCCAAATCTACCGCCTGCGGAGGAAGTTTTCCAAGTTCGAGCAGTTGTGCAGGAGTGATGGCAGTTTTAGTTCGTTTGCGCGTGTCGCGGGTATCTTTTCGTTCCATACTTTTGAATCGGAGATTAAAAAAGGGCTTTAGCCCCGGTGAATTTTTTCTGACAATTATTTAATTATGCAACAAAGGTAAAGAAATAGAAATTCCTTCCCAAGAAAAATCCTAACAACAATTAACAAGAAACATTTTTAGGAGGAATTAAGCAAAGTGAGTATGTTTGCTGTGAAAAATCATTCATTTCATTTTCACAAATAATCTTTTCAACAACATGCTGAAAACCTTATCAACAATCGTTTTGTTTATTTGCGCCTGCACAGAACTTTTTTCTCAGAACAAAACTATTCTGCAGGGAACGGTGAAGCAGAGCGATGGAAACCCGCTGCGCAATTCTGCAGTGATGCTCATTCAATATAATCCCGCCACAAAATTATTTTCAGCAGTGGATTCTTCCTATACAGATGCGAATGGAAAATATAAATTCGATGGTTCCATGCAGTATTTCATTCTTGCCAAACCCGATGTTACCGTGAATGATTTTCCCACGTACTATGGCAATTCGCTGTTCTCTCAGAAAGCCACTCCTGTTTCGATGAATTACGGAGAAGCGGTGACGGCAGATTTTTCCACTGTTAAAAAAGCGTTCAGCAATTCAGGCGTTGCCTCTTTAGGCGGAACCATTTCTCTCGGAAAAAATCTCGGTCCGGTTTCAAAAGCCACCGTGTTTCTTGCCGACAAAGACAAAAATCCCATCGCGGTTGCTTCCACCAACGCGCAGGGAAAATTTGAATTTAAAAACCTGGCAATGGGAAATTATTCCGTGTGGGTGGATATGGCGGGAGTGGATAACCTGAATGCCGATGTAATTAATCTGAATGTTCTGAACCCGGTAAAAAATAATTTTCATTTTCAGATTGATGACGGAGTGTTAACGTATGCCGAGAATAATTATGCAAGCATTAAAGAGGCGCTGGCGAACAAAGAAAATGTTTTTGCACTCAACCTGAATTCGCTTCAGCACGATGTGGAAGAAAAAAGTTTTGTCATTGCGCCTGACGGAAGCAAAACGCTCCTGCCGCAGGCGGGAGAGTTTTCAAATCTCGAATCGCTTTCACTTGATATTAATATGCTGAATTCGCTTCCTGCCGAAACAGGAAAACTTGGCAAACTCACTTCACTCAGTTTGAGTTTGAATAAACTTTCTTCTCTTCCTCCTGAAATGGCGAACCTTCAACATCTGAAAACATTGAATCTCGGAAAAAATAATTTCAGTAAGTTTCCCGATGCAGTCACTTCTCTTTCTTCGCTTGAAGAACTGAATCTTGAAAATAATTCTTTTGCTTCGCTTCCAACTTCCATTAACGCGCTGAAAAACCTGAAGACATTAAATCTTTCCGGCTGCGCAGAATTGCTTGCGCTTCCTCCGCAAATCGGGGAACTTGCAAACCTTGAAGTGCTGGAACTTTCCAACTGCGCAAAATTAAAATCGCTTCCGAAAGAATTGAACAACCTGAAAAATCTGAAAGTGCTCGACATTCAGGGAACAAAACTCAACGCGAATTCATTTAAGAAAGCCGTGCCGAATTGTGAAGTGAGGGTTACGAAGAAGTAAGAAGTTAGAAGTGAAAAGTAAGAAGTTGTTTAATTCTAAAATCTCACTTCTTACTTTAAACTTTTATTGGTCTACTCCCGGTTTGGTAGCCATAAATGCCATTCCAACTCCCATTGCAATTCCTGCAATGAGCGCGGGAATCCATTCATTGGTAGATGCACCTATAACAATTCCCAATCCGAGCCCGATAAATGTCCAGTAAAACCTGAATGGTTTTGTGTGCTTGCCGTGTGTTGCTTCCATAAAATATTTATTATTTATTTTTCAGATGCAATGTAACTATTTTTATTGTATCACAAGTTTGCCGGCAGAAATAATTTCTCCGGAAGATTTGAGTTGGTAGAAATAAATTCCGCTGTTCGCTCCGCTCATGTTTACGGTTTCCTGTTTACGGTTTACGGTTTTGTCAAGCACTTTATTTCCGAAGACATCATAAACACATAATTCAACAGCAGACCGTAAACCATAAACTGTAAACTGCCCGCTGGATGGATTCGGATAAACAAGGATGGAATTATCAAAACTGTTTTCAGAAATTCCGCTGAGCGAATAAGCAAACGCCAATGAATATTCTCCCAAAAGAAGCGAATCAATTTTTATCGTGCCGGTTTTGTCTGTCAGATTGCCTTCATTTTTTGTATAGTATGGAAAATAGTTCCAGTCGTCAGCGGCATTTTTCCGATAGAGAAGAACAATACTGTCTTCCTGGTTGCTTGCAGTGAGCAGTTGATTATCGAGCCAGCAGTTTCCACCGCTGGAACAACTGGTTCTTCCATCGTAAAGGATGGAAGCGGTTGCATTAAAAAGATTCGGAACAATGCCGCTCACTTTCCAATAGTGATAGGGCGAAAGTTTATAATTCGGATTGGGTGTTTTGAAAGAATCGGGCGGAGCCCAGTTATGTTCCACAAAAATAAATGCCGAATCTGTAATTGCCTGCACGGTGATTTGCATTCTTCCGTTTGCACTTTGACCGAAAGAAGTGCCGGCTGCCTTCAGCACTTTCGTATCGGAAGTAATGGCGTCAGAAATTTTTTCATCCATATCCACTCCGGCAAAAACAGGATTAACGGGAATAGTTACCGTTGCCGTTGTATTTTTTCCTGAGACATTTATAATTTTTACCGCTTCATTCCAACCTGCATCTTTGAAAGTGATTTCAAGCGGAACATTATTGAAATAATTTGACGCGCCATCTGATTTTTGTTTTATGTAAACCGTAACATCATAATTGGAACCATTCACCACCGAAGAAAAAGAATCAATGGAAAAATGCGGCCAGCCGGGACCCCAAACCCATCCGTTGAAAAAATCATTCATGTTCACTCCTGTTGCCGTAGTCATGTCATCGCGGAATTTTTTGCTTGAAACATCGGTGAACGGATTATTCGCCTGCACATACTTCAACCCGAGAAAAAAAAGTGAATCTCCCAGATAGCCGCGCATGGTGTGAACCACATCAGCGCCTTTGTGATACACTAAATAAGAATCGTACGTGTTCGCATGAGAGACGGGAGCGATGGGCAGATACCCGTTGTTGTGCACGTGCGTGTAATGAACATTATCTTCATGATTGGCGCGCACCTGATTTTTGTAAGCAGTTTTTCCGTACACACATTCTTCAAAAAGAAACTGCGAGTAATTTGCCACGCCTTCGTTAATCCACATATCACCCTGATTATGGCAAGTTATGTGGTCGCCAAACCACTGATGCGAAAGTTCGTGCGCCATCAAAATATCTTCGTAAGAAGTTGTTCCGGTAATGAACGGGCGCGGATAAGAAATGTTAGTGGCATGCTCCATGGCACCTGAAGAAAACGGAACCACCGCATAGCCCATTTTTTTCCAGGGGAAAGGACCGTAATGGTTTTCATAACAAGCAATGGCATTTTTCAGATTCACGAATGAACCTTTGAGTTTTGTTGTGTCGGAAGCAACATCGGAAAGAATAAGCGGAATGGTATCGCCCGAAATGCTGATGAACGACCAATTCACCTGCGTATAAATTCCCACTGCCACCATTGCCAGATAAGAAGGAATAGTTTCATCGAGAACAAACGTGCGCGTGCGGTAACCGTTTATGTCGGTAGTATCTTTTACAAGTGTGCCGTTGCAATAAGCAATTTTTCCATTATTGGTTTTAATGTTGAACTCGTATTTGCTGCGCTCCACAAAATTATCGAAGCAGGGAAACCAAACCCGTCCGTAATTATGCGGGTCGGCAGCAAAACCCACTCCGAGATTATATGCTTCGGTGGAAGTAAAATAAAATCCTCCCCAGTTGCTCGCGTCAATTTGCGGAGTGCCGTGATAAAAAACCACTATAGAAGTTGTGTCTCCGCTGTTTTTTACAGAGGGAAGATTTGCAATCAGCAATGTGTCGTTGTAAGAGTAGGTAAGATTAGAATTATTCAATTGAACAGAATCCACTGTGAGTTTCAGCAAATCCAAACTCAACGTGGAAACAGAATTCATCTTCGGAACAAAATCAATTTGCGTGTTGCCTGCAATTATTTTATTGGTGAAATCTGTAATCTGAAGATTGACGGTGGTTTTGAGAATGTCAATGGTATCGGAGCGCAAGGAATCGGCAAATAAATTCATGTTCCCTTTCTTATTTCCCTGCTGGGAAAAAACAGAAAGTGAAACAAGTAAAAGAAAAAGAGAAATTATTTTTCTCATCTACTCAACAATAAGTTTTCCAGTCGCAATTTTTCCGTCAGAAGATTCCAGTTTGTAGAAATAAATTCCCCTGCCCGCTCCGCTCATGTTTACAGTTTCTTGTTTCCCGTTTAGAGTTTTGTAAAATACTTTATTTCCGAGCACATCATAAATAGATAATTCAACCGTAGACCGTAAACCATAAACTGTAAACTGGCCATTGGATGGATTTGGAAAAACTTGAATCTCCTCTTCCGAATAAATTTCATTCATTCCAACCAGCGTGCAAGGGTCGAATGTGAGCGTGGAATCAATTGTAACGGTGGTTGCCGGGAATGACTGCGCTCCACCGGAAAGGACTGTGAAGCCGCTGCGCGTTTGAAGAACGGGCAAATCCAATTCGGGACTGCAAGGCAAATTAAAACATTGCGTACTGCCCACCGAATCCGTTTTCACTAAGTAAAAATCAAAATACCCGATGCCGAACGAAGCCGTTCCTCCGGCAAGCATCATTCCTCCATCGCTTGTTACCTGAAAAAACCAGGGGTCATCCATAGCGGTGCCGCCATAGGTTTTCGCCCAGGTAATAATTCCAATGCTGTCGGTTTGAGCGAGCAAAAAATCTTTTCCGCCCGCGCCATAAAAACCTGTTTCGCCAAAAACATAATAGCCGTTGTTGGGTGCCGGTTTTACATCGTAAGCGATTTCACTGCCGGGGCTGCTGCCATACGCGCGGTTCCAAAGCAAATTGCCATCAGAATCGGTTTTCATAATGGAAATGTGATGCGCTCCCACTGCGTTATTCACGTGCACATCGCCCACTACAATATATCCTCCATCACCGGTTTGATATCCTGCGTTGGCAGATTCTTCGGTAACTTTTCCAATCTGTTTCACCCATAGCGTATCTCCGTTCGAATCGGTTTTGATTAAAAGATTATCGGAACTTCCGAAACTGTTGGCAGAAGTTTCTCCGGTTACGATATATCCTCCATCGGAAGTGCCGGAAACCGAATATAAAAAGGTAGCGCCTGAGCCGTCAAAAACTTTTGTCCATAAAAGCATTCCGGCTGAATTTACTTTCACCAGGTATCCGTCATACGTTGGATTGGCAGCGTATGTAGTAGTCGAGCCGGTGGAAACAAATCCGCCATCGCTTGTCTGAATCACATACCAGCCGAGTTCATCGCCTGTGCCGCCAATGGTGGTTGACCATAAAAGATTTCCATCGGAATCGGTGCGCACCAGATACATGTCCTTGCATCCTCCTGTTCCACATATATCTTTTGAGCCGGTCATAATGAAGCCGCCATCGGTGCAGGTATATAAATAATAAGGAATATCATTTCCTGTTCCGCCATAGGTTTTGCTCCAGAGAATGTTTCCCTGCGGGTCAATCTTCACCAGATAATAATCGAGGTCTTGCTTGGCGCTGAAACTATTGGTTCTTCCGGAAATAATATAATTTCCATCAAGAGTTTTTTGAATGCAACTGCCGGTTTCGGAGCCGGTGCTTCCATAGGTGCGCTGATAGGTTTGTGAAAAAGAAGAAATAAAAAGCGAAGAGAAAAATAGAGAGAGCAAGTAAGCAGAGTAAATTTTTTTCATGAAGTATTATTATTTGTCAAAGATATAAATTAAGAAATGAAATACAATGGTATTATATTATTTTTACAGGCAAGAAATTTGATGTATTATGGTTTCGGAATAAATATGAAATATCATTTTAGTGCCTTTTTCATAGTAATTATTTCTCTTTCTGCTTTCGCTTCCGTGAAAACTTCCCTTTCCGGAAAAATCACCGATAAAAAATCGGGAGAAGGAATTCCAGGAGCGGCAATTTATATTCCTGAATTAAAATCAGGCGCCATTTCAAAAATAGACGGCAGTTACAAGATTGATAATCTTCCCGCCACAAAAGTTCTGGTGAAAGTGAGCATGGAAGGGTATGCCGCCATTACTGAAATTGTTGACCTTTCGATTACCACCACAAAAGATTTTTCGTTAGAAGAATCGGTAATTGAAAAAAGCGAAGTGGTGATTACCGGAACTTCCAAATCCACAGAGATGAAAAAAAATCCGGTGCCGATGGTGCTCATTGACCAGCAGTACCTCACACAAAATTCTTCTTCAAACATTATTGAATCGCTCAGCAAAGTTCCCGGGCTAAGCACGCTCACAACCGGTCCAAATGTTTCCAAACCCTACATTCATGGATTGGGATACAACCGTGTTCTTACTTTGTTTGACGGAGTTCGCCAGGAAGGACAGCAATGGGGAGATGAACACGGAATTGAAGTAGACCAGTTTCTCATAGACAAAATTGAAGTGGTGAAAGGTCCCGCCAGTTTAATGTACGGCAGCGATGCGCTCGCAGGCGCGGTGAATCTTCTTCCGGCAAATCCGGTTCCCGATGGAATCATTAAAGGAAGCGCGCTTGGAATTTACGGAACAAATAATAAAGAAGCGGGCGGCTCTTTCAATCTCGATGGAAACAATCACGGTTTCATCTGGGGATTCCGCGGCTCGCATAAGCAAGCAACCAACTATCAGAACAATTATGACGGAAGAGTTTCTGGAACAAAATTCAACGAGAATGATTTCAACGGATACATCGGCTTGAATAAAGCATGGGGATATTCTCACCTGAATTTTTCTTTGTTCGATGATGTGCAGGAAATTCCCGATGGCAGCCGCGATTCCGTTACAAAAAAATTCACCCGGCAAATTACGGAAGAAGATACGGTGCGGCAAATTATTTCAGATGAAGAATTGAATTCCTATTCCATTGCCACGCTGCATCAGCACATTCAGCATTATAGAATTTATTCCAACAGCAATTTTATTTTCGGAAAAAGTTCGCTCGGAGTGAATGTTGGTTTCCAGCAAAACATCCGCAGGGAATTTTCGCATCCGCTTGCTGCGGATATTGCAGGGCTATATTTAATTCTGAATTCTTTCACGTACAATATTAAATATTCTCTTCCCGAAAAAAACGGATTTGAAACCACGGTGGGAATTAATGGAATGTTTCAGAACAATGATGCGGGCAAAGGAACAGAAATAATAATTCCCAGTTATAAGTCAACTGACTTTGGTCCATTCGCTCATGTCAGAAAAACTTTTGGCAAGATGGATGTATCGGCCGGAGTCCGCTATGACATGCGAACTTTTCAAAATGATTCCATGTTTACAAAACTAAATTCCGAAACAGGATTTGATATGTCAACTTCCGCAAACCCCAATGATACAACAGCGGTGAAGCAATTCAATTATTACAAGCATACTTTTTCTGGCGTGAGCGGAAGCATTGGCGCCACTTATAATTTCAATGACAAGTTTGGAATCAAAGCGAACGTTGCGCGCGGCTACCGCGCTCCGAACGCTGCTGAAATTTCCGCCAAAGGAGTTCATCCGGGAACGGATTTCGAGCAATTAGGTTCTCCAAACTTCAAACCGGAATTTTCTTTGCAGGAAGACCTTGGATTATTTTATTCGAGCGAACATATTTCTGTTACGCTCGATGCATTCAACAACAACATCAGCAATTATATTTACGATGAAAAACTTTTGAGCGCAAATGGAAAAGATTCCCTCTTCAACAACAATGGAGAGTTTGTTCCCGTTTTTAAATTCAGGCAGACGAATGCGCAATTGTACGGAGGAGAATTTGCGTTTGACCTTCACCCGCATCCGTTCGACTGGCTGCACTTTGAAAATTCTGTTTCGTACATTTACGCAGTGAATCTCGGAGGAAGCGGTGCAAAAATAACTGCTGACACAAAATATCTTCCGCTCATTCCGCCTCTTCATACCAACACCGAACTGCGCGCGGAAATAAAAAAGAAGTTCAAAAAAATTTCCGGCTTGTTTCTGAAAATAGGAATGCAGCATTTTGCCGAACAGGAACATTTTTATTCCGCCTACGGAACAGAAACCTACACACCTGCTTATAAATTATTCGATGCGGGCATAGGAGGAAACATCACAGACAAAAAAGGAAACACCCTCTGCACGCTTTCAATTATAGGAAATAATATTACCAATGTGGCATATCAATCAAACATGAACCGACTGAAATATTTTTATACCGTTACAAATTCCGGCTACAAAGTTCCGGGACCAACAGGACAACTTGGAATTTTCAACATGGGAAGAAACATCACGGTGAAATTAATAGTGCCGTTCAACCTGAAAAAAGAAAAAGCCGAAGGATAAAAATATTCTTTCACTCCCTTATTCCAATTATATTTATTCTTGCAGCGTGGAAGACCATCATCACGAACATAAGCACGAACATTCACACGAGCACGACCATTCCCATCATCACGAACGGAAAACTAAATGGGTAGTTTACCTCACGGTGGCGGCAATGTGTTTGGAAATCGGAGTTGGCTATTATGCAAATTCCATGGCGCTCACGGCCGAGGGCTGGCACATGAGCACGCATGTGTTCGCCATCGGGCTCACATGGCTCGCGTATTTTTTCGCGCGCAAATATGCGCAGCATGAAAAAATTTTTTTCCGCAAAGAAAAAGTTTTATCGCTCGGAGGTTTCACCAGCGCAATAGTTTTGCAAGTCATCGCAATTATTATGATTGTTGAATCGTTGGAACGCCTGCTTCACCCGGTGCCCATCAAATTTATGGAAGCAATTTATGTTGCGTGTGTCGGCTTGGCGGTGAACGGGCTCAGCGCTTTTCTCCTTCACCACGACCACGAGCACAGCGACCAGAATATTCGCGCGGCATACATTCACGTGCTGGCGGACGGCTTCACAAGTTTGACTGCGATTGCTGCACTCACTGCTGGAATGTTCTGGAATTTTTTCTGGCTGGACGCGATGAGCGGATTAATTGCTTCCGTTGTGATTACCAGTTGGGCGGTGCAACTCATTCGCAATTCGGGAAAAGAATTAATTGAGTTCAGCAGAAAGAAATAATTATTTTCTATAGGAAGTTTCGTAATAATTATACTTGCTGTCTTTGAATGAAGTCACGGTGAAATCATCTACGTAAAAAGAATTTTTTCCCGGATTCCATAAATAAATTTTCACTTCATCATCCGGAAAAGCAGAAGCGGGAACTTCGAACGAAGCGAAAACTTCCTGCCACTTGCCTGAAGTTTTTACAAATGGTTTCAGCAGAATGGCTCTCCACTCGCGGCTTTTGCCATCGCCAATATCAATCACTATTTGCGCGTTGAACGAATCTTTCGGGAAAATCCATGCGCTGATGTTTACAATATTGTTTTCAGAAAAAATAGTTGAAACGGAGGTTTTGAGCGTAATGCAGAATTCATTTTTGCTTTCAATATTCAGAGAATGTTTTCCGCTATGAAAATGCAATGAATCAATCTTTGTAGAATCGAATTCAAAACTTTTTCTTTTTTCTTTTTCAAACCCTGATTGAGAATAAAAAATGGTGTCACGCCTGCATGAATCATTCTTTCCGAATAAAGTTACCTGCGAGTTAAAATGTTTTTCATAGTAAACAATGCAGGGAAATTTTCTTTTAATCAATTCCGGAATTTCATAGGGACTTCTGAAGTTTGACCAGCCGTAAAGAAAATAAGGGGTTTGGCAGGAATCAATTTTATTCAGCATTTGCGAAACAAAATCGGGAGAATCACCAGCGAAAAAATCAAAAGGAATTTTTTTGTTCCACTGCTGAAAATAAAAATCAAAAATATTTTTATCAGAAGTATTCAGCACGGTTGTTATTTGTCCTGCTCCATATTCTTCCTGCAAATCAATTACAGCACGATTGATTTCTTTGAAAACGCCAAAAACTTCTCTTTTATAAAATTTCTGTTCGACAACGGTGCTGTAAAGAAGAATAATTCCGGTTGAAATGAAGAGGTAATTATTTGTTTTTTCTTTCCTGTCTTTGAAAAATGAAAAAAGAAATATTGACAAAAACGGAAATGAAAAAAGCAATGTGGAATATTGCAAAACCGGATTTACATGAATGGAATAATAATATCCCGCCATGAACGGAAGAATAAACCATGCAATGCAAACAAAATGAAATTTTGAAATTGAAAAATCAAGATGATACAAGGTAAGAGACAAAAGCGAAACAATTACAGCCGAAATCAAAACGAAAGGCGATTCGTTGAAGCCGTACAAAATAAATTTCCAGAGAAAATCTTTTTCGGGTTTTGCGAGCCATTCGCCCACTCCTCCTTTTGAAAACTGGTGAAGAGAAACTGAAAGGTGCGGAAGAAAAAGTATTAGCGCAATAACTCCCGCAAGCAAAAAAGGTTTCCATGTTTCTCTTTTCAGAAAAAAAAGTCCGGTTACAGCAACGAGCATTGCAAAGAAAAAAGCGAAGTAGTGCGCGAACATGCAAAGCGCAGTTGCAATTCCATAGAAAATTGCTTTCAGAAATAATTTTTTCCCATAGCCAAATAATAAATTTGTCCAGCACCAAGCCGCAAGCAACGAAAAAAATAATCCGAAGGAATATGGGCGAGCCAGTTGGCTGTATAGAATAGGAAAATCAAGAATTGCGATTGTGAGCGAAGAAAAACAAGCGGCAGTAAAGCCAAACCATTTTTTCGCTATGAGATAAACCAGCGCAACACTTCCGATTCCAGCCAGCACAAATGGAAAACGAACTGCCTCTTCGGACAAACCGAAAATTTTTGTCCAGACATAAAGAAAAATTTGTACAAATGCTGGATGCGTATCTCCATTTTGAATACCCTCCCTGATTAATTCTGAAAACGAATAATAATTCAGGCGCATGAGCGCGCCTAATTCATCATGCGTGTAAGACCAATTCCAATAATTCCAAAATCGCAGAACGGACGCAATAAGAATAATCGATGCAAAAATTATTTTCTCTTCATAATTTTTTTTCACAGCACAAACTTAAGGAATGATTTCACATATATGGTTTGGCGATTGAATCGGTATAATTCATCTGAGAAAACTGGTCGTTGTAAATATCTTGTTCGGGTAGAAAATAAATTTTATATCCCTCCGAAATATATTTTTCCATAGCCGGTTTGTCTATGTAAAAAACCAATTTCACATTTTGATTTTCTTCGCAGTTCCGGCTTCGTACGCGCAATTCGTTATACCACCATCCGCAAATAAGAACAATTTTATTTTGTTCTGTTTTTGTTTTCTGCAATACTTCTTCCGTGAAAGAAATTTTGTTCAGCCGTTTCGAATAATCAGAAAAAACTGGTCCCGTCAATGGGTCGAGAAAAATTTCCTGTCCGGCAATTTGAAATTTCATCGCAGCAGAAGAATATTCTGCTCCGCGGAGCGAATCGGTTAAGTTCATGCTGAAAAGAAAAGATGACATTGTTAAAAGAATACAAAATATTTTGAATTCTCTGCTTGATAAATAATATCCGAAAAGCAAAATTATGAATGGAATTATTGGAATCAGGTAAGCAGATTTTTGCGGAAGGAGCAGGTATGCAATGATGTAAATAATAATAACTGCACAGCAAGAAAAGAAAAGTAGTTTGGACAAACTTTCAGGAATAATTTTTTCTTTTCGCGAAAAAATTTTCAAAAGGATTTTTGATTTATAAAAAATCAATGCGAGAATTCCAATTGTTCCAAAAACTCCTATGGTTGCTTTGTAAAAAACTTTCGGAAGATTTGGATACGGAAACTGGTCAGAGAATGTGAAGAATGATAATCCATACGTTTTTATCACCGGGAGAAATGCAATCAATCCCACAATCAGAGTAACGGTTGTCAGAACAAAAATTTTTTTAAAATTTTTTCCGATTAAAAAACAAAATGGAATAAGCATGGCTGCGGATGTAAGCCGGAAACCGATTGCTATTCCCAAAAAAATTCCAGCCAGCCAGAAATTATTTTTCACTATGAAATAAAAACTGCCCATTATAAATACCATCGCCAGCATGTAATCAATCGTATAAGTGGAAGAAATAAAAACTATCGGAGTGAACGCAAAAGCAAACGAAGCAAATAAATAATGTTTGAAGTTAAGTTGCCTTAATGCAAGCGCGAAAAATATTACCGCTGCTACGCTCGCAATCGCACTGAGAAAATTATACCAGAATGGGACTGCGTTCCACATCCATGAATAAATTATTTCA
Organism: Bacteroidota bacterium; assembly: GCA_016195025.1. NCBI lineage: Bacteria > Pseudomonadati > Bacteroidota > Bacteroidota bacterium. Next base: position 21,405 of record JACQAL010000054.1, read on the forward strand.
TGCAGCGGATGCCCTGGTGCGCGCGACATTTCATAATGCCCGAGCGCAATATTTTTTGCAGTCAGAGGAAGCAGCCATGAATCTTCTTCCGCGCCAAAGCCGGCAGGTAAAAACGGAAGGCGTGAAAGAAAAACAACAAGCGCAAGAAAAACAAACTGAACTTTTTGATTCTGGAAAAATAAATTCATCCGGAGAAATTACTTCTTGAATTTTTTCTGCCTCATCACTTCGTATAAAGTAATTCCTGCAGCCACAGACACATTCAGCGAAGCAGTTTGTCCCAAAAGCGGAATGGCTGCTTCCGCATCGCAACGATTAAGATATTCTTCCGAAATCCCGTCTTCTTCAGAGCCGATAATAATAGCAGTTGGAAGAGAAAAATTCAGTTCGTTTATTTTCTTATTTCCTTTTTCAGTGCAGCCAATGATTTGCAACCCGCTGCGTTTTAAAAATTCAATCGTGTGTTTCAGGTTTTCACTTCTGCAAATCGGTAAATTAAAAATGGCTCCTGCCGAAGTTTTTATTGCATCGCTGTTTATTTGCGCGCTGCCTTTTGCCGGAACAATCAATACATGAACGCCCGCGCATTCTGCCGTGCGCGCAATGGCACCAAGATTTCTTACATCTGTAATTCTGTCGAGAATGAGAACGAGAGGTGTTTCGCCTTTTTCGAAAACTGTTGGAATAATATTTTCTATATTTTGATAAGTAATAGGAGAAAGCAACGCAACAACTCCCTGATGATTTTTTGATTTTACAAGATGATTTAATTTTTCAGGAGGAACAAACTGAAATGGAATTTTGTATTCTGTGATCTCTTTATAAAGTTCACTCATCAGCGTGTTGCCTGTTCCTTTCTGCATAAAAACTTTTTCAATATCCTTTCCCGCCCGGATCGCTTCCAATATAGGATGAATTCCAAATATCGGAGTGGAACTTTTTTTTCCAAAAGCAGAAGAGCTGGAATAATCTTTCTTTTCTGTTTTTACAGAAGAGAATCGCTTATTCCTGTTTGGTGAATACATTTTCTTCTTATTTATTTTTCCGCATAAATTCTTCCCTGCCTCCACATCTCCACCGAATTGAACCAGCTTGTTTTGAAAACCTGTGAACGGTCAAGGCGGTAATCACTGTCGGAAAACGGATTGATTACTTTCAGAAAAGTAAAGGTGAGCGAGTTGAAATTATTTTCTTCGCCATACACCCAATTTTCGGAATCGGAAGATTTATAAACAATGTTTGGCGGGCCATAAATAATATAAATCAATCCGCGGTCGGTTCGCCATCCTTCTAAGTAAGAAGAAAAATATTCATTGGCATCCTGCACGCGGTTGTAAAATTTTTTCACGAGTTCACGCCCGCGGTCATGGCTTCCACCGGCAAACAACCAAAAACTATCTACTGCAGTTTTCAAATTGGAATAAGAAGACATGGCTTCGTATTCCTGGCGTGAAGTAATATAACGCAGCGGCTGCAGCAAATGCTCCGGTTTTTTTACATAGGGGAAATCATCATCAAAGCGAAAAAGTGTGAGCCCGTCTTTTGTATTTGTATCGGCTTGTATGTGATAAAATCCCGGCTTGCGAAAATTAAATCCGGTTGTATCGTTATCATTTAACTGAAGCGAAAACAAACTATCGGCACGGTATTCAAACGGAATCATATTCGCTGTGGAAAACGGAGGAGAAGGCAAAGGAAATTCACGATGATAATATCTTACAAAAACTTTTACTCCTGAATTCCGATAGCGAATTAAAACATGTTCCTCCTTTCCGATATTATCTCTGAAAACCGGAGTTTTAGTTTCCGCAGAGAAAACCAAAAAATTCTGGCGCGTGCTGTGGTCTTGTTTGTCAATGTTGAGAAAAGATTTTGAAGTTACATTCCGGTTCAGGTCAGTAAAATTTATTTCGAGCAGATATGAATTTGTAAACGTGGCATTAAAATTTAATTTTCCCAGAATATCTTTCGGGGAATTTGAAAAAGCATCGGTGAGCAACACCGTGGCGCTGTCAATAATATCTTTGGTTTCATAGGAAGAAATGAGCCGGTACTGAATGCTGAAGCGCGCAGTAAAATTTTCTTTCTCACCCTGCTTGCTGTACAAAAGTTCTTTTGAATTTATTTTGAAGTGAAGTTCGGAGGAAGTATTTGTTTTGTGAAAGACAGCATATTTCGGATGAAGAAAATTCTGTGCGGACTTGTAAATATTGGAAACATTCTGATTGCTTGCCGACTTGCCGGAAGAGGAGCAGGAAGAAACGCGGAGAATTACAAATGAAAAGTGAAAAATGAAAAAGGTAAAAATTATGTGAGATGGAAAATATTTCATGCTTCGTTTGCCCTTTCAATCAGTGATGGAGGAATATCTTTGGTTGTTTTTGCTCCGAGTTCTTTAATTGTTTCTGCGCGCTTTATTAAATTTCCTCTGCCGGAAGAAAATTTATTCATCGCATCTTCGTAAGTTTTTTTTGTGGCATCCATTTTCTTTCCCACTTCAACCAAATCGCCAAGAAAGCCTACAAACTTATCGTAAAGTTCTCCGCTTTGCCGAGCAATTTCAAGTGCGTTGTGTGTTTGCCGCTCTTGTTTCCAGATGGAAGAAATAGTTCGCAAAGTAGCAAGAAGAGTAGACGGACTTACAATTACAATTTTTCTTTCCCATGCATAATTGAAAAGTTCGTTATCTGCCTGCACTGCCAAACTGAAAGAAGATTCAATGGGCATGAAAAGCAAAACAAAATCAGGAGAATTAATTCCATTCAGCGAGTGATAATTTTTTTCGCTCAGCCCTTTGATGTGGGTTTTTACAGACGTGATGTGTGACTGCAAATATTTTTCGCGCTCCTCATCCACGGTAACATTACAAAAAGATTCATAAGCGGTAAGTGAAACTTTAGAATCAATGACAATGTGTTTGTTATCGGGAAGTTTTACAATCACATCGGGCTGAAGGTGCTTGCCATCTTCTGTATTCATGCTCACTTGCATTTCGTATTCAATTCCTTTTTGCAAGCCCGAGCGTTCCAAAACTTTTTCCAAAATAATTTCTCCCCAATTGCCTTGCTTTTTTGCATCTCCTTTCAATGCTTTGGCAAGGTTATTTGCTTCTTCGCTGATTTGTTTATTCAATGTCATCAACATTTTTATCTCCCCTTTAAGAGAATTTCTTTCATTGGCTTCTGTCCTGTACGTTTCATCCACTTTTTTTTCAAACTTGGTAATATTTTCTTTCAACGGATTCAAAATATTTTCAAGATTGGTTTTATTCTGCTCGGCAAATTTTTTACTTTTCTCCTCGAGAATTTTGTTAGCGAGATTTTCAAATTCAGAAGAAAAACTTTTTTTCAGATTCTCTACTTCTACTTTTTGCGATTTTAATTTTTCTTCTAAACTTTTATTAATCGTTGTTTGTGTGGCAAGTTCACGGGTGAGTTCAATTATTTTTTCATTGGAAGAATTTGCAGCTGGGGTTTGTTTAAATTTTCCCAGCAGCCATCCAATTAAAATTCCTGCAGCCAAACCGATTATGAGCAAACTAATTTCCATTCTGAAAAATTGAGAGGCAAAGATAAAATATTATTCACCCACTAAAAATAATTGACGATTCCGAAATGAACTTTTCCCGTTTTCAAATCAATGGGATTGCCAAGCTGGCTTCCGAGCGCGTAGTTGATTGAAAAAATTCCGGCTTTGGTTTCAAAACTGATTCCCGCGCCAAAACCATACGGAGTATCGTAGCGCGCACCCGAAAAACTTATACTCTGATTTTCATAGTAAGCGTCATCGCCAAAAAAGAAGAGATAAGAATTTTCTTCGAAGAGAAAACGGTACTCCAGCGTGAAAATGGAAAAAGCCGAAGCGTAAATAGATTCTTCATCGAAGCCGCGCAGCGTTTTCAACCCGCCAATGCGAAACAATTCGTTGAGAAAAAGATTTTCATTGTAGAGATATGCTGACTTGTTTGCAAATTTTATTGTGCTTCGGTTTTTAATAGGAAAAAAAATCTGCGCATCAATTTCCGAGTTGTACTGAACAGAATTTAATTTTAATCCGATGTAAATACTCCCATCAAGTTGCGCATTCTTCTTTATGATTTTATTCCCTGCGGCAATTGTTCCAATCAACGAATATCCTTTTCTCGGATTCAAACGGTAATCTAACTTTTCAAATTTGACGCTGATTCCATAGAGCGAGGAAGTAATGTCGGCATAAGGCGGAAGAGTGGTAAGATGCTCAAGCCCTTTTGTGCTGAGCAGCGTGAGTTGCTTGCGGTTCACAAACACTTTGAAATAATTTTCTCCCGAAAGATGATATTGAATGCCGATGTTCGGATTTACTTCGAGATAAGTTGAATCTTTTTTGTACAACTTAAAATCCGCATCAATGCCAAACGGAGTTTTGAAAAGAAAAGGGAAAGTGAAATGCGTTTTCAAATCCTGCGTGCTCGCCTGCAATCGCCTCCAGTTAAGTTCAAGAAGTTCACCGCGGTTGAACGAGTTGTTGAGTTTAAGGCGCACATCGCCCGTGAAAAGAATTTTTCCCGTCTTGTTATCGGGAAGCATTCCAACAATTCCATCAAACTGGCTTGCGCGTTTTTTTTCGAGAAACAATTCCACTTTTGCATTTTCTCCGGGAAACAAAACGCGGAATGGAATTTTTTCTTTCGCAAAGGGAAGTTCTTTTATCCGCGTTCCGATTTTTTTTACAAGCGATTCATTATACAAATCGCCATTCTTAATTCCGAGATAACTCTGAAGATAAACAGAAGAAATTTTTGCCACTCCCCTATTCGCCACGCTGTCAATCTTGATAAGAATATTTTTCTGGAGGTTGAGGGATGCGGAAATTTTTTCTCCTGAAATTTTCATGCTATCCAATTTTACAGACGCAAACGGATAACCATTGTTCTCGCAATAAGAAAGAATTTTTTCTTCTAATTTTCTTAGCTCTTTATAGTAAAACGGTTTGCCGAGATAAATTTTTTCCCTGAAGCCGGCTTCACTGAGAATTCCCTCATCGGCATTTCCTTTCCGGAGAATTACCCATTTATATTGTTCGCCAACTTTTATGACAGCAATTTCTTTCAACGAATCTTTTTCATCTGTTACTTCATTTTCAATTTCTGCAGACAAATAGGCATTGTCGTATAAATTGAAAAGTATATTCCGAATTTCTTTTTCACGTTCACTTTTAGAAGTAAAGGATTTTTTATAGGAAATCTTGGAAAGAATTTCTGATTTTTCCTTTGAAATAACTTCGAGAGTAAAAAGTTTTTGACTCCAGCTAAAAACAGGAAATAAAAAAAGAAAAAGTAAAACCTTTGTCATGAAATAAAGATACGAATGTAAGCAGGAAATATTGTTTCAATTGTTTTCTATTTTAATCCTTCATTCTACCAATAAATTTCCTTACATTTGTTATGCAATAAATTATTTTTGGAATCGTTATTGATTGAATTAGAATTATGGTAAAAAGAAATTTTATATCACTGCTTTTCATTTTTAATTTTTCATTTTTAATGTTTAATTTATCGAGGGCTTCCTCGATTTTCATTCCTATGGATGAAACTCAGAAAAATCATCTCAAGGCATACGGAATTACTTATTGGGTTTTGAAACAAGGTTCCACAGCGCAGTGGCTGCTTAATTATAAAGGAGGAAGTTTCCTGTTTGATTATACTTCTGCGTTTGAAAAAGAATGTACCATTCGCGGAGTGAGTTACGAAGTGATTGCCGATGCAAAAGCAAATGCAATTCTCAATGAGATTGCCAGCCCCGAAGCGAATATGGACGCAGTGAAATTGGAGAAGGCGCCAAAGATTGCAGTGTATTCTCCCAAAACAAAACAACCGTGGGATGATGCGGTAACGCTCGTGCTCACCTATGCAGAAATTCCTTACGATATTGTTTTCGATGATGAAGTGATGGAAAATAAATTAGTGCAGTACGATTGGCTGCACTTGCATCACGAAGATTTCACAGGGCAGTACGGAAGATTCTGGGCGAGTTACAAAGGCGCGCAGTGGTATCAGAATGAAGTGAAAGAAGCGGAAAGCACCGCAGCTCGATTGGGCTTTGCAAAAGTTTCTCAAATGAAACTTGCCGTAGCAAAAAAAATCCGCGACTTTGTTACGGGGGGAGGATTTTTATTTGCCATGTGCTCCGCAACCGATTCGTATGACATTGCGCTTGCTTCCGAAGGAGTGGATATTTGCGAAAGCATGTTTGATGGTGACCCTGCTGATCCCGACATGAATAAAAAAATTGATTACTCAAAAGATTTTGCTTTTCGAAATTACACGCTCAACTCAAATCCTTACGAGTATGAATTCGCAAACATTGATACGTATCTCACGCGCGTTCCGAAATACGGAGTAACCGAAGCAACTGATTTATTTACACTGTTTGAATTTTCTGCAAAGTGGGATCCGGTTCCAACTATGCTTTGCCAGAATCATGAAAAAGTGATTAAAGGTTTCTGGGGACAAACGGTTGCATTTGATAAAACGTATGTGAAGCCGGATGTGCTTGTGATGGGTGAAGCAAAACAATTTAACGAAGTCCGCTACTGCCACGGTGATTATGGAAAAGGTTTCTGGACTTTTTATGGAGGCCACGACCCTGAAGATTACCAGCACCAGGTGGAAGATCCTCCAACTGATTTATCGCTTCATCCGAATTCTCCGGGCTATCGTTTGATTCTGAATAATGTTTTGTTCCCTGCCGCGAAAAAGAAAAAGCAGAAGACTTGATTCGTCATTGCGAGCGAAGCGAAGCAATCTCATTAATCATAGAACACCCAGTTAATTCCCACCTTGATCGCTCTGTCAGGTGCAGGAAAATTCGGAGCGAGATAATAAGCGCCCATCAATCCTGAGTTCACGTGCTCCGTCTTGAAAAAAATTCGCGCGTGTTTCACTTTCATGTTGAAGAAAAAATCTACGTAAGGATAATTTCCAATTTGCTTTTTGTTTTGCAGATAATATAATCCCAACGCAGGCATGTAGGCATCGGCATAGTAAGAAGAAGAATACATCACATCAAATCCAAGTTGCACATGCGTTGCACCTTTGAACCAGTTGTCTTCGTAATAGAGAGAATGGTTGGAAAACATCTGCGGAATGTGGAGAATATTTTCGTAAGAAGATTTTTGATATGTAATCTTATTGTAGAAATTAAATTTTCCGAAATGAAATTTCTTCGCAATGAAAGCCGAAAAAATATTTATAGTTGCATCAAATTGTTTCGGGAAAAAAGTAGTATCAAAATAAACATAGCCGTTAATTATTCTTTCACCCGCGCCAAATGAAAATTTATTTTTTGAAACGTGATAACAAATGCTTGCATTCGTTTCCGAAATTTTATCGAAAGGATTTATCCACCAGAAATGATTGGAAGCATACATCGAATAAATAAACGGCACCGAATGAAGGGTGTTTTCTGCTGTGAAAGATATTTTTTTCTCGTTCTTAAAAATGTAAGAAAGATTTGCTGAAATAAAATAATCTCCATTATGATTTCCATTCACAATATATTGTCCACCTGTATTCCAATAAAATCCATTTGCGTTTTTATTGCGGATATTTTTTCCAATTCCCCAATGAATAATATTATCCCTGAATAAAGAATCCGTTGCTTTGAGAGAATCTGAACTATATTGAATCAGGCGGGATACTTTCTGCTCCAAAGAAATTTCCGCAGAAATATTTTTCACCAGGAAACTTTTCCATGAAATACTATTTTGCATTGTAAAAATGCGAGTCGAATCTCTTGTTCTTGTACTGTCGAAATAAATATTTTCATAGTATCCCGAAGTTGGATGTTTATCGTCATAGACAAACCAGTTGTCGCCCGCATGAAAAGAATATGACAAATAACTTCCCGGAATAATTTTAGAACGAATAGTTGAATCTTTGTTCGCAGTATCCCTTCTTCCGAAATTCAAAAACTGAGTGGCAGTGAATTCCCGGCTTCCTCTTCTCGTTCTTGCATCTGAAAGATTTACAGAAAGAAGTTTTTTATTCGCAAAAAGATTTTCTTCAAAAATTGTATCATCATTCACTCCTCCGTTTTCATCTGTCTTAACTGAACTGATTATTCCATTCACAAGAAAAGAGTAGCGATTACTTTTAGAATTATAATTTGACGAAAGAGAAATATTATTATCTGTGCAGTTTTGTCTTTGATAAAATCCCTCGCTTCTAAAGCGGAGCATGTTCAATGCAATATTCCACTGCTTGGAAATATTTTGCGTGTGAAGCAATCTTGCATACTGCTCTTTCTTCATTCCGAACACAACAAAAATTTCTGTGTAAGGAGTTCGTGTCCGATAATATTTAATTTCATTTCTGTTATATCCGAATAAATCTAAATTTTCAAATCCGCTCTTGAAACCGATTTCTGTTGACGGCTCAAAAAATATTTTTCGGTTCGATAATCCTAAACTATAAGGGAGGTTATTGGGAAAATATTTTTGAATGTTGTCAAGAGAAGAGTCAACTTCTTTGTAAGAAGAATTATTCGGAAAGAAATTTTTTTCTAAAAAATATTCCGCAATCGGTGACTTGACCTCAACCTTTGTCGAATCCGGCTTTTGAGCAAAAAGAAATATAGATGAAAAAAGAAAAACAGTTATGGAGAAATTTTTTTTCAGAAAATAAATTTTTACAAAAGTAATAAAACAAAAAACCCCGAACTGATTTCTCAGACGGGGCTTTTTGAAAGATTGGCAACAACCTACTCTCCCGGCAATTAAGCTAGTACCATCGGCCCTGCGGGGCTTAACTTCTCTGTTCGGAATGGGAAGAGGTGATCACCCGCGGTATAGTCGCCATAAGTCTTGCCTGCTGTTTCAAAAATATTTTTAAAACATGTCAGGTTTTGAATACCTATGACAAATTGAAAAAGAAAATACAAGAACTAAAAATCTTGTGTCCTAGAAAATTCACGGGAGAATTAGTATTACTCGGCTGAGTACATTGCTGCACTTACACCTGTAACCTATCAACGTGGTAATCTGCCACGTCCCTTAAGGGAAATCTCATCTTGGGGCGAGCTTCGCGCTTATATGCTTTCAGCGCTTATCTCAACCGGACATAGCTACCCAGCGGTGCAGTTGGCACTACAACTGGTACACTAGCGGTCCGTCCGACTCGGTCCTCTCGTACTAGAGTCAGACCCCCTCAAATCTCCTACGCCCGCAACAGATAGGGACCGAACTGTCTCACGACGTTCTGAACCCAGCTCGCGTGCCACTTTAATAGGCGAACAGCCTAACCCTTGGGACCTTCTCCAGCCCCAGGATGTGACGAGCCGACATCGAGGTGCCAAACCCCCCCGTCGATATGAGCTCTTGGGAGGGATCAGCCTGTTATCCCCGGCGTACCTTTTATCCTATGAGCGATGGCCCTTCCATGTGGAACCACCGGATCACTATGCCCGACTTTCGTCTCTGCTCGACTTGTAGGTCTCACAGTTAAGCACCCTTGTGCCATTACACTCTGCGCACGGTTACCAAGCGTGCTGAGGGTACCTTTGGGAGCCTCCGATACTCTTTTGGAGGCGACCACCCCAGTCAAACTACCCACCATGCACTGTCCCCCTGTTTTGCAGGGGTTAGATCTCAAATAAACGAAGGGTGGTATTTCACTGGTGACTCTGTCCCAACCGGAATCAGGACTTCAAAGTCTCCCACCTATGCTACGCATCATTTAGTCGAAATCAATACAAAGTTGCAGTAAAGGTGCACGGGGTCTTTCCGTCCCGTTGCGGGTACTCGGCATCTTCACCGAGACTACAATTTCACCGAGCGCATGCTTGAGACAGTACCCAGATCGTTATACCATTCGTGCAGGTCGGAACTTACCCGACAAGGAATTTCGCTACCTTAGGACCGTTATAGTTACGGCCGCCGTTTACCGGCGCTTAGGTTGAGAGCTTCGCTCCGAAGAGCTAACCCCTCCCCTTAACGTTCCGGCACCGGGCAGGCGTCAGTCCGTATACGTCGTCTTACGACTTAGCACGGACCTGTGTTTTTAGTAAACAGTCGCTTGGGCCTGGTTTCTGCTACCCCTTCGGGCTCCGGCCGCGAGGGCCTTCACCCTACAGGGGTCATCCTTCTCCCGAAGTTACGGATGTAATTTGCCGAGTTCCTTAACCAGGGTTCTCTCGATCGCCTTCGTATTCTCTACGTGCCCACCTGTGTCGGTTTGGGGTACGGGCACCTCATCCACTCGCTAGAGGCTTTTCTCGGCAGCGTGGGATCACTCGCTTCGCCTGAAGCGGCTCGGCGTCGTGCCTCGGGGTTGACGACCTCCCGGATTTGCCTGGGGGGTCCCCCTATACACTTGCCCCAGGAACAACCAACGCCTGGGTCGAGCTACCCTCCTGCGTCCCCCCTTCGCTGCCCTAGTACCAGGTGGGTCGGTAGCCCCCGAAGGGGTTCCCTTAGTGCCCTGGATTCGGGCTGGGCGCGGATGAGGTGGTACTGGAATATCAACCAGTCGTCCATCGCCTACGCCTCTCGGCCTCGGCTTAGGTCCCGACTAACCCTGGGCGGATGAACCTTCCCCAGGAACCCTTGGGCATTCGGCGGACGGGCTCCTCCCCCGTCTTTCGCTACTCATGCCGGCATTCTCACTTCTCACGCATCCACGGCTGGGTTACCCCGCCGCTTCACTCGCGTGAGAACGCTCCCCTACCGATCCCTCGGCCTGGACCCAGGCGGCCTCCCGCCAGGGCCGAGCCATATGAGGAATCCCGCAGCTTCGGCTCCATGCTTGAGCCCCGATACATCGTCGGCGCAGGACCACTTGACCAGTGAGCTGTTACGCACTCTTTCAAGGGTGGCTGCTTCTAAGCCAACCTCCTGGTTGTCTATGCGATCCCACATCCTTACCCACTTAGCATGGAATTAGGGGCCTTAGCTGGCGATCTGGGTTGTTTCCCTCTCGGACACGGAGCTTAGCCCCCGCGCCCTCACTCCCGGGCTCTGATCCGACGGCATTCGGAGTTTGACTGAGGTCGGTAAGCTTGTAGGCCCCCTAGCCCAATCAGTGCTCTACCTCCGTTGGAGAACGCCCGAGGCTGCCCCTAAAGGCATTTCGGGGAGAACCAGCTATCACCGAGTTTGATTGGCCTTTCACCCCTAACCACAGGTCATCCCCCAGGTTTTCAACCCTGGTGGGTTCGGCCCTCCACGAGGTCTTACCCTCGCTTCAGCCTGCCCATGGCTAGATCACTCGGCTTCGGGTCTAGAGCACGCGACTATTCGCCCGATGAGGACTCGCTTTCGCTTCGGCTACCCGAGAACGGTTAACCTCGCCGCGTACCGCTAACTCGCCGGCTCATTCTTCAAAAGGCACGCCGTCACCCCGCCTGGTCACCCAGGTCGGAGCTCCGACTGCTTGTAGGCTCACGGTTTCAGGTGCTATTTCACTCCCCTCCCGGGGTACTTTTCACCTTTCCCTCACGGTACTGGTTCACTATCGGTCGCCAGGGAGTGCTTAGCCTTAGGGGGTGGTCCCCCCAGATTCACACGGAATTCCACGGGCTCCGTGCTACTCGGGATGCCTGCGGGGAGGTCAGTCGCCTTTCGACTACAGGGCTATTACCCTCTGTGGCGGCCCTTTCCATGGCCTTCGACTAGGTGCTGACTTTGTAACTCCCTGGACCCACCGGTGCGGATCCTCGCAGGTCCCACAACCCCGACACGGCAACGCCACCGGGCTATCACGCCGTATCGGTTTAGGCTCTTCCCCGTTCGCTCGCCGCTACTAGGGGAGTCGCGGTTGCTTTCCCTTCCTCGCCCTACTGAGATGTTTCACTTCGGGCGGTTCCCTCCTCGTGTCCTATGTATTGAGACACGGGTGACCGGGCATGACCCCGGCCGGGTTTCCCCATTCGGACACCTTCGGATCAAAGCTCTCTCGGCAGCTCCCCGAAGCTTTTCGCAGCCTGACGCGTCCTTCATCGGCTCCTGGCGCCAAGGCATCCACCGTAAGCCCTTCATAACTTGACTGTAGATGCTCGCGCTCGCTATCCAGTTCTCAAGGTGCTCGAGGGCTCGCACCCTCAAAGCTGAACAGTGTGCCCTCACGACGGAACCATCCGCCGGCGACCCGTTCCCCCCGAAGGAGTACTGGACGTCGCAGTGGATGGGTGTCAGAAGAATAGCCAGCGCATCAACCTGGAGTCTTTCCGGTAACTGCGGAACCCGCTCGTTTGGCCGGGTTCCCCGGAGTGCCAAAGGCTCCTTAGAAAGGAGGTGATCCAGCCGCACCTTCCGGTACGGCTACCTTGTTACGACTTCACCCCAATCGCGAGCCCCACCTTCGACGGCTCCCTCCACAAGGGTTGGGCCACCGGCTTCGGGTGTTGCCCACTTTCGTGGTGTGACGGGCGGTGTGTACAAGGCCCGGGAACGTATTCACCGCAGCATTGCTGATCTGCGATTACTAGCGACTCCGACTTCACGGGGTCGGGTTGCAGACCCCGATCCGAACTGAGCGCGGCTTTTTGGGATTCGCTCCCCCTCGCGGGATCGCAGCCCTCTGTACCGCGCATTGTAGCATGTGTGCAGCCCTGGACATAAGGGGCATGATGACTTGACGTCATCCCCA
>JACQAL010000055.1 GCA_016195025.1 Bacteroidota bacterium
GTGACGTGCAAGTAGAAACTTTAGTGCATTTATTTACCTTTGTGCTGCGGGACAGTGAAGTGCTCCGAACTCCGCCACTTCTCCAACTTGCAAAACGTTGGGCGTCATTGTAAAACCGTGACAGTTTTTCCAGACAATTTATAAAGTCATCGGGAGACAGTCCCGTAATTCTTCCACGACTTTTTCGGCAAGACAACCTCTCACTCCGTTGACAATTTTTCTCGTGGGACAGTCCCGCGCTGACTTTGTGAAAAAACTTATCGGGGACAGACAATCAAGTTTTACAAAGGACACTCCATCGTTTGGTGACAGTGACTAAATAAATACAAAATACATTTCTCGGCTGACTCCCGATAGCTATCGGGATTTGCAACTCTTCATCGCTGTTCATCGGCAGACAACAACTTTATTCGCGGACAGCCAAGCAACAAAATAAATTCAGCGGGACAGTTGCTTTTGTTCCGACCGTTTTTCCCGCCAGACAACTTTTCATCGGACAGACAGAAAATAAAAATCAAAAACAAAATACACGGGGCGTTCTCGTCAGACAACTTTTTCGCGCAGACAGTTTTATTTTTCATTCGCGGACAGTAACGGACGACAAAAAAGAACAACGAACGCCCAACACGGGGTTTGCGCTATGGCGGTTGACATTTAATTTGAAAGTTTCTGCTTTTAATTATCTTCGCATCGGGGGACAGTGAAGTGGTTTTTAATCCGCCACATCGCAAACCCCGAAACCGTTAGGGGCAAGTTTCAAAGCGACATCAACGCTTGACACTTTCTCCACAAACGTTTTGCAGTGGACAAAAAAATAATTCTTCGACAGACACATGAGCCACCTCGGCTCGACAGTTCTTGACAGCCATTCTCGGCTGACAAGTTTTTTCTTGCGTAACAGTTTCGCGCGGTCAGACAGTTTCTAAACATTTACAAACTTAAATCAAAACAAAATGAAAAAGACAGCAATATTTTTACTCGGTGCATTGACAGTCGGACTGCTTGCATTCAAGGTTGCAACATACGACACAAAAAATAGCACAGCAGAAGTAGACCAAATTCAAGGTGTGTATGTTTTTATTAAAGCTAAACCCGTTAAGGAATATGAATTTCTCGGAGTTGTAAAAGGTCCGACCTTTGGTTCAGAACAGATGGATGATATGTTAGATTATATGTTGAAGCGTGTGAAAAAAGATTATCCAAGTGCAAACGGAATTTTATTTGATGGCCCTATTAAAAGAAGTGACAATACAAAAGTAAGTGCTGTAAAATTCAAAGACTAAACTCACACCTTTATGATTATCACAACTCAAAACAACAATACAATCGAAATTGAAAACTCTCTAACTGGGAAGGAAACAATCAAACACAACGGGAAAGAAGTTTCATCGAAGAGAACAATGATGGGAGGCATTCATATTTTTAAAGTCAATGAGGATAACGAAGAAGTACAATATGAAGTTGACATAAAATCTCGTTGGCACGGCTTCGGACATTATGTAACTATCAGACGAAAAGGAGAATTAATTTTCTCAAACAAATAATTTTGTCTGTGCGGAGTATCTTTCAGGTTTGTCGTGTGACTGTCCTCGCAGACAATTTCTTCGGGGACAATTTTTCGACTGACAGTTTTTCCTCGACTGTTTCGCTTGTTTCGTGGGACAGTCACAGCAGACAAACCAGCCCCTAACATCCGCTTGCCTCAATGGCGGTTTTCGTTCGGGAAAAATGTTTTGTGTATTTAATTATCTTTGTGCTGGCAGACAGTTCCTCGCTTTTAATCCGCCACTGCGGCAAGCGGAGGAACGTTAGCAACAACACCCAAATACAAAAAAATCAACGTTAGACAGTTACTTCGTACTTTTACGGCAATTCAAATCCAATGAAAAAAATTCTTCTCGCCTTGACAGCCGTTCTCGCGCTGACAGTTGCGCGCGGTCAGACAGCAAATGAGAAATTTCAAAAGTTTCTAGACAATCAAGACAGTTTAGTGAATCTTGCTTATCAAAAGCATGATGGAAAAATGTATGAAAAACTAAATGAAAAATTTTTAATTGAATACAACAAACTTCCCGACAGTGACAAAAAAGCATTTGCTACTGCATTGAATGGAAGATATTATGACATCTGTTGTACTTTTTCACTTACCAACGACAAACCAAATGCTTTGAAATATTTTAAGAAAGCCATTGAAGTAGGTTTCATTGACTATGCTCACATAAAACAGGACAGCGACTTAGACAACATTAGAAATGAAAAAGAATTTAAAGACCAGTTAGAAAAGTTAAAAAATATCGGAGATTATCTTTACATTCTGAAAAAAGCAGACAAATATAATCTTGCCGACAACAGACCGCTTCCAAAATTTACTTATCAATCAAAAGACAATCCCAATCTAATTGCTTTGCGAAAAGGGTTCAAACTTGACAGCATCGCAGGACAAGGAAGCGAAGTTTTTAAAATCATTAATCTTCTACATTGGATACATTATTTAATTCCGCATGACGGCAATCATCCAAACCCAGAAGTAAAAAATGCAATGAGTATGATTGCCGAGTGCAAGCGGGACAGCAGAGGATTAAATTGTAGAGGTCTCGCGACAGTTTTGAATGAGTGTTATTTATCATTAGGAATTAAATCAAGGATTGTTACCTGCTCTCCAAAAGACAGTTTGAAAATAGACAGCGACTGCCATGTAATAAACATGGTTTATTCCGACAGTTTAAAAAAATGGTTATGGATTGACCCAACAAATGACGCTTATGTAATGAATGAAAAAGGAGAATTGCTAAGCATTGAAGAAGTGAGGGAAAGAGTAATCAATGATAAACCTCTTATCTTAAATCCTGACGCAAATTGGAACAGAAAAACATCTGCAACTAAACAAGAATATTTATATCACTACATGGCAAAAAATCTTTACATGTTTGACTGCCCCGTAAACAGTGAATACAACATGGAGACAAGAGGGGAAGGAAAAAATTTATCTTACATACAACTTCTGCCGTTGGACTATTTCGCGCAATCACAAGACAAAGTAGAAAACAAACATGAAAATGCTAACACCATCTCGACAACTTACAAGACAAACAACCCAAAACTATTTTGGACAGCACCGTAATATCCGACAGCGGACAAATACTTTCTCTCTTGACCGTTGCGCTCGGCAGACCGCTTCTCTCTCGGTGGACAATTTCGCACGGACAAACAAGACGTGGGGTGCTGTTGCTAACATCAAATTTGCTCTATGCGGGCTGACGTTTAAGTTTGAAAATTTGTATCTTCGATTTATATTTGCAATGGCGGACAAATTAGTTTTCATAAATCCCGCACAGCGCAAATTTGAGGAACGTTGGCAGCAATGTTAAACGGACAATCAATCACGACAGTTTGTAAAGTCATCGGGGGACTGTCTTTCAATTTTTCTTCGCTGACTTTTTATCACCAGACAATTTCTCCGTTGACAATTTTCTCGTGGGACAGTCCCGCGCTGACTTTTAGAAAAAAAATTATCGGACAGACAATCGTTCAACATTTCTACCAACGCTAAACTTGACAACTATACAAAATGGTAAAGGGGACAATTACTAAAATCATTGAGGCAACTCCAGACAAGACAGTTTGCGAAATCAAACTTGAGGAGTATGCGTTTGTTCACGGCTTGACAGACCGCACTTTCATCGGGACAGTTCAGTCAATCGGCAACGAGACACGCAAAGACAAAATCGCAGAACAAATAAAATCTCTGCTGGGCAGACAAATTGAAATGTCGGTCATTCCATCGGACAACACTTCAATCTTCATTGAAAAATGGTAACGGTGGACAGTGACGAAAGAAAAAGAAACACTGCTGCCAACACGGGGTTTGCGCTATGGCGGTTGACATTTAATTTGAAAGTTCGTGCAAGTAATTATCTTTGCAGCGGGGGACAGTTTTGTGGTTTCTACTCCGCCACATCGCAAACCCCGAAACCGTTAACTGCAAGCGTCAAACAACAAACAGCCAGACAGCACCACGACAACTCTTCGGCAGACAATTTTGTAAATATGACAGAAAAACAAAAGACACCTACACGCTTCGTAGACTTCCATGCAGGTGCGGACAGCGTAGTAGATAGAACATCAAAAACCATGAGACAATGAGACAAATACTTCTATGTTTTCTAATTACACTTTGTTTGACATCGTGTGACTTTATGAATTATAAAAACAAACCAAAGGATCAGTCTGACGCAAATGTTAATGAGTGGAACGAAGCCTATCATCCTAATTTAAAACCTATGTATGGTAAAGCCCCAAGGACAAAAGAGCAAATCTCAGCAGACAAAGAATATGTAGACGCTATGCTAAAAATTCATGGTGACAAATACAAGGCGGCAAAAAATGCAGCAAGAGATGGTTGGTATTATTTCTTTCACGAGACAATGGATACAGCCATGTTTCGCTTTAATCAATGTTGGTTAATTGACAGCACTTACGCAGAAAGTTATTTTGGATTTGCAGCAATAAGAGAATATCAAGGTTTAAGAAATGACGCAGAAACATTTTATCAGATGGCTTATAAGACAGATAAGTCCGACACTTTATCAAAACATTGTTTATATACGATTGCCAACATAAAAGAAAAACAAAAAGACACGCTTGGGTTAATTAAAGCCTTCCAACGTGCGTACAATAAATTTCCTAACGATGGAATCGCAACGGGAAAATTAGGTTTCTTCTATTCTGCAATCAATAAACCCGACAGCGCATTAAAATATTACAACATCACCGTTGACCTTGACCCAGAATACGAACAAACATACATCAATAGAGGTTGGTATTATTTTCAAAATAAAAAATTAAAAGAAGCATTAAAAGATTTTACAACAGCCATTGAAAAAAACAATAAATCAATAAGTGCTTATGCAAATCGCGCTTTAGTACTTATGGAGGACAAGCAATATCCAGCAGCAATCTCTGACATTAGACAATGTATCATTTTCGACCCGAAATATCCAAACTTTCATAGTGGATTAGCGGAATGTTACTTTCAATTAAATCAAAAGGACAAAGGATGTGAAGAACTTAATATCGGCATTCAAAAAGGCGGACAGTTTTCCGAACTACAAAGACAACATCATTGCAAGTAATCAGAATAACGTAGACAAGATAACGTTCCGGCAGACGAAACGCCTGCAGTTAACAGCAAGTTGCCGCCAGTCGGGCTGACGTTTTCACAGGACAGTGATTCTTTTTATCTTTGTTGTGTATCGGCAGACAATGATTCGTTTCATTTTCCGCCCGAGACGGCAACTTGCGGAACGTTAGCAGCAATTCAGCCACCGGACAATTTTTCGTTGGACAATTGCGCTTTAACGTTTCGACAATGAAGCAAAAGAAAAACAATCGCGGGGTTCGACAGATTATCATTTATGGAATGACGCGACAACAACAAATTAAATTAATCCAGCGCAGGGACAGCTCTTTCACGCTCGACAGTTTCGCAAACAAGACAGACAATGAAGTTCGCAACGTTGCGCTCTCGGTGGACAAAAACTTTATCACAGACCGACAGAATAAAAATAAAAACATCGGCTGACAGCTTTCAACTATTCATCGCTATTCATCGGCAGACAGCAAAAAATAAATTCAGCATGGGACAGCAACTTCTTTTCCCGACCGCTTTGCATCGGCAGACAACTTTTCAAACAAACAACAAAACATTCGCGGGACAACTGTTCAGTTTTTTTGTGTGCCTGTCCTCGTTGGACAATTTCTTCACGACAATCTTTCTCGTCAGACAGCGATTTCATTTTCAGTTGCGCCTTCATCGTGGGACAGACACGACAAAGAAAACTGCTGCTAACAGCAAGTTTGCGCTATGCGGGCTGACGTTTATGTTTTAAAAACTGTATCTTCGGTTTATGTTTGTAATGGCAGACAATTTTGTATTTCAAAATCCCGCACATCGCAAACTTGCGGAACGTTAGCAATAATGCCCAAATACAAAAAATGCAACTTTAGACAGTAACTTTACATCTTAACTGAACGGGCAAGATAATTTACATTTTAGTTTATTAAAAATAAGTTTATGACTTATATTTACAAAAAGAAAAGACAATGAAAAAACTTCTACTCGTCTCGACAGTTTTCCTCGCCCTCACAGTTGCGCATGGACAATCATCAAATTGGCTTTGGGCAAAGAGTGCAGCAGGAACAGGTGGTGATGAGGGCTATTCCGTAAGCGCAGATGCAATAGGGAATGTTTATGTTACTGGTTCATTCACCAGCCCCACCATCACTTTTGGGACAACCACCCTCACCAATACAAATAATAATGCTGAAGTATTCATTACTAAATACGATGCGAATGGAAATGTGCTTTGGGCGAAAAGTGCAACAGGAACAGGTGTTGACGAAGGTTATTCAGTAAGCACAGATGCAGGAGGCAATGTATTTGTGACAGGATATTTTTGGAGCCCCACCATCACTTTCGGTTCTACCACACTTACCAATGCCGGTGGTTTTGATGTGTTTATTGCCAAATACGATTCAAATGGAAATGTGCTTTGGGCGAACAATACAGGGGGTACTGCTGATGATGTAGGTACTTCTGTAAGTGCAGATGCAGGAGGCAATGTGTTTCTTACAGGATATTTTAAAAGTACAGCAATTACTTTCGGTTCCACCACACTCACTAACACCGGTTTTGATAATATATTTATTGTAAAATACGATGCGAATGGGAATGCGCTTTGGGCGAAAAGTGCAGGAGGAACAGGGGCTTTTAGTGTTGTAGGTTTTTCAGCAAGCGCAAATGCAGCAGGGAATGTGTTTGTAACAGGAGGATTTGGTGGAAGTCCCACAGTAACTTTCGGTTCCACCACACTCACCAATTCAGGTGGCGGTGATGTATTTGTTGCCAAATATGATTCTGGTGGAAATGTGGTTTGGGTGAAAAGTGTAGGTGGAACAGGTGGTGATTATGGCAACAGTGTCTCTGCCGATACCAGCGGAGATGTATTTGTAACAGGAAGGTTTACAAGTCCAACACTCACTTTCGGTTCTACCACGCTTACCAATATAGGAACTGCGGATGTGTTCGTTGCCAAATACGATTCAAATGGAAATGTGCTTTGGGTGAAAGGAGCTGGAGGAGTAAATTGGGATGAAGCTTATTCTGCAAGCGCAGATGCAAGCGGGAATGTGTTTGTGACAGGAAAGTTTGATAGTCCAACCATCACTTTTGGCTCAACCACACTCACACCGCCTCCTGCTAATTGTACTCCACAATGTGACCCGATATTTATTGTCAAGTACGATGCAACCGGCAATGTGCTTTGTGCGTCAGCCCTTGCAAGCGGAGGCGATGACCAAAATGGCGTAAGTGCTGATCCATTTGGGAATGCTTATATAACGAGCGACTTTTATGCAATCCCTTTCATTGTCGGTTCCGATACATTGACTCTTACAGGTGCAGAAAATGTTTTTGTTGCTAAATATCATTGCGACAACACATCTGCTATAAATGAACTAAGTAATAAAGAAAGAATTTTTATTTCCCCAAATCCCTTCTCTACGCAGACAACTTTGCAGACAGACAATCTCTTACACAACGCAACTCTCACAGTTTACAACTTTTTCGGGCAGACAGTTGCACAAATAAAAAACATCAACGGTCAGACAGTTACTTTTTCCCGTGACAATCTCGCAAGCGGACTGTATTTCGTTCGGCTGACAGAAGAAAACAAAACCATCGCAGTAGACAAATTAGTAATCGCGGACAAATAATTCCTCTCTTGTTCGTTGCGCGCGCCCAGACAATCTCTTTCGCTGGGGACAATTGCGCAGGGACAAGCAAGACGTGGGGCACAATTGCTAACAGCGGGCGTGCGCAATGCGGGTTTACTTTTTGAAAAAATGTTTTCAGTATTTAATTATATTTGTTCTCGCGGACAGCGAAGTGCTTTTTAATCCCGCACTTCGCACGCCCGCGGAACGTTAGCAATAATGCCAAATACAAAAAAAAGACAATGCAATGTTCGACAGCAACTCTGCATCTTGACAGTATCATAACACGGACAATGAAAAAATTAATTCTCATATCGACAGCGGTTCTCGCGCTGACAGTTGTGCACGGTCAGACAACTTTTCAAAAAACATATAACCACATTTATGAATACCAAAATTTAGGAACGATTGAAGCAACTGTACGAGAAACTTCTGACAGCGGATTTATTATGATTGGAGTCCAAATGGACACTCTTGATACACTTAGCACGGTTTCTCAACCAATTTATGTAATCAAAACGGATAAAAACGGAGATACACTTTGGACGAAAGTTTTTAATATTGGCGGAGGCGCATGTAACATTATACAAACTTCCGATAGCGGATATGCTTTATGCGGACGGTATTTCATAAAACTTAATTCACAGGGAGATACTTTATGGTCAAAATATATTAGTAATGGATTCTTAACCGACATAAAACAAACGAGTGACGGAGGTTACATTCTTACAGGATATGGAGGTTCAAATGATGATTTCATATTAACGAAATCAGACGGGATAGGAAATATTCAGTGGACTAAATTATATGGGGGAACAGGCGTAAATGTTCCTGATAGAGCATTTGCTGTTTATGAAACTACTTCGGGATACTTAGCCATAGGTTTTACTGGTAATTGGGGAGACGCCTTGTTCGTTGTAAAAGTAGATTTCAATGGAAATTTACTTTGGACGAAAACTTATAAAGGTTCTGGCAATAGAATAGCATGGAATACAACAAAAACTTCTGACGGTGGATATGTTCTGGCTGGATGGGCTGGAGAAATTCTTAATGACAATATTTATTTCTTAAAAATAGATTCTGATGGAAATTTTATTTGGGATAAGGAATTTGACATTGGATTATATGATAATATGCGATATATCTCTGAAACATTTGACAAAGGATTTATTATGTGTGGTGGAAATACATTATTAAAAACGGACTCTGTGGGAAATTTTTTATGGGCAAAAAAAGTTAATGCAAATGGCAGATTAGATTGCGTTCAACAAACAATGGACAGTTCTTTCGCCATATTAGCATTAACGTGGGATACCATTAATTCTGGTTTAACATTAATCAAAACAGACAATCTCGGTAATTCTTGTTTTCAAAGTAATTTAAATTATAATAATGTTACAACTACAACTCAAATAGTATATCCAACCATTCAATCTCTTCCATCAAACATTGCCGTTACTTCAATCCATCCATCAATTCACACATGGGGGACAGTAATTCCTATTTGCTCAAGCACTACATTTATTAGTGAAATTCCCGACAACAATTATTTTATTTCCGTTTTTCCAAATCCTTTTTCTACACAGACAGTTTTGCAGACAGACAATCTTTTACATAACGCAACTCTCACGGTGGACAACTGTTTCGGACAGACAGTTGTGCAAATAAAAAACATCAGCGGTCAGACAGTTGTTTTCTCCCGTGACAATCTCGCAAGCGGACTGTATTTCGTTCGGCTGACAGAAAACAATAAAATCTTCACCGACAAATTAATAATTACGGACAGGTAATTTCTCCGTAGACAATTCCGTTCTCGGCAGACGGAGGCACTATTGCTAACATCAAATTTGCTCTATGCGGGCTGACGTTTAAGTTTGAAAATTTGTATCTTCGTTTTATGTTTGTAATGGCGGACAATTTTGTATTCCAAAATCCCGCACATCGCAAATTTGCGGAACGTTATGCCCAATGCAAAAAGACAATAGAACTTTGACGCGACAAATAAAATACCTACTTCTCGGACTGACACTTTTTTTCTGCCAACATTCCTTTGGACAGAAAAGTAAAATTGATTCTTTGACTGATGCTTTACTGATAACAAAGAACGATACAAGCAAGGCAAGTACGCTTTTACTTATTTCGGAAGAATTGCTACACCAGCAACCAGACACAGTCATTATTTTAAGCAATCAAATTTTAGAATTATCCGAAAAAAATAACTACACATTTGGAATTAAAAATGCTAATAATAATCTCGGAGTTATTAATATGAACAAAGGAAATAATGATGTTGCGCTAAAATACTTTTTTAAAGTTTTAAAAATTTCGGAAGAAGCAAAAGACAGTGTTTATATTGCAAAATCATATAATAACATAGGAATTATTTATAGGAATCAAGATGATTTTAAAAAATCTATGGAATACACAAAAAAATCTCTTGCAATAAGAAAGAATTTGAAAGATAAAAAAGGGCAAGCAGTTTGTCTAACAAATATTGGATTAAATTATTGGTCATTATATGATTATGAGAATTCTCTTAAATATTCTTTTGAAGCAGAGAAATTATTTAAAGAAACAGGGTTTACAAAATTCCTTGGTAATGTTTATAATAACATTGCGGATGTTTATGATGAACAAGGAAAATATCAAGACGCGATTAAATATCTAAAAAAATCTTTTGAAATTAAAGTTGCACAAAATGATAAATACACTATTCCAAGTTTCTGGAATAATGTCGGCTCTTTATATATTAAATTAAAGATGTATGATTCAGCATTTAGTTGTTTATCGAACGGACTAAAACTCGCCAAAGATTATGGCTCAATGCAAGATATTAATAAATCCTATGAACACTTATCTTTTTTATTCGCTCAAAAAAAAGAATTTGAAAAGGCATACAACTATTATCAATTATACTCGCAAACAAAGGATACTTTATTTAACGAAAATAAGACGAAGCAAATAACCGAAATGGAAACAAAATATCAAACCGAAAAAAAAGACAATGAAATAAAATTGCTGAATACAGAGAAAGAAAAAGAACGAGCCATCGCAGAAGAAAAAAGCAGAAAACAAAAAATAATTATATGGTCAGTAATAAGTGGTTTTCTTTTAGTGACTGTATTTGCCTTTTTTATTTTTCGCTCATTAAGAATAACAAGCAAACAAAAACAAATTATTGAAGTGCAAAAAATAGAAGTTGAAAAACAAAAACACACTATTGAAGAGAAGAACAAGGACATTACTGACAGTATTAATTACGCAAAAAGAATTCAGCAAGCAAAACTTCCAGACAAAAAAGAAATACATTCAGCACTTCCAAATTCATTTGTCCTTTTCAAACCAAAAGATATTGTGAGCGGAGACTTTTATTATTTCTACAAAGATGATAAATCTGTTTTCATTGCATCGGCTGACTGCACAGGACACGGAGTTCCTGGAGCATTTATGAGTATGATTGGTTCTGAAAAATTAGATGACGCTTTGGCGCACAGCGTAGACACTTCTGAAATACTTAGCCACTTAAATAAAGGAATAAAATCTTCGCTTCGTCAGACAGACAGCAATGAATCAACACGTGATGGAATGGACATCGCGCTTTGCTCCGTTGACACAGACGCGCGTGTTATAAAATATGCTGGTGCAAACCGACCGCTTTGGATTATCCGCAACGGACAGACAGTCGTTGAAGAAATTAAAGCAACTAAAAAAGCAATTGGCGGTTTCACAGAGGACAGCCAACACTTCGACACCCACGAAATAAAATTACAGCAAGGCGACACCTTTTATATATCTACTGACGGCTACGCAGACACATTTGGCAAACAGGACAAAAAACTTACGACAAAAAAGTTCAAAGAAATATTGCTTTCAATTCAAGACAAATCTTTAAAAGAACAAGAGCAACATCTCGACAACTTTATCGAAGACTGGAAAGGCGAGACAGAACAAGTGGACGACATTTTAGTTATCGGTGTACGCTTGTAGTGGCGGACAGGTTCGCACTCTGTGGACAGCACGACAGAAAAAAATGCACAGGGCATAACAGCGGGCGTGCGCAATGCGGGTTTACTTTTTGAAAAAATGTTTTCAGTATTTAATTATATTTGTGTTGGCGGACAGCGAAGTGCTTTGTAATCCCGCACTTCGCACGCCCGCGGAACGTTGGCTGCAACCCTTTTTCTCCGTAGACAGTGGCGTAGCAACTTGACACTTTTGAGCAATTAAAAACAAAAAAAGCGGGGGACAGTTTTGCAACGGCTGACAATCTCGCAGTAACTTGACAGCATTACAACTTGACACGGGGGACAAAAAAAAAAACAAAAACCCACCCTTCGCATTTTTGAAAATTTATTTTGCTCACGCACATTTGGCACATTTGCCTTTGCCCCCAACCACAAAAGCCAACCGCAGGGGCAAAGTCAAAAGAGCCAAACCATCCTGCACACAAAAAAGACACAAGGATTTTATACCTTTGACGCTGAAAATTCAATGGAAGCAACAAAAAATATAACCACGCCTGCTCAATGGATAGAGCAATACGCAGACACCTTATTCAAATTTGCAGTAAGCAGAGTTGGCGACACTGAAACGGCAAAAGATTTAGTTCAAGAAACTTTTTTGTCAGCATTGAAAAATACAACGACTTTCAGAGGAGAAATTTCAGAAAAAAATTGGTTATTCACTATTCTTAAAAATAAAATCATTGACTATTACAGAAGCAAAGCGAAACAATCTTTTACTGAGTTGAAGGAACATTTAGAAGAAGCAGAAAATTATTTTGATAGCAACGATTGGAACGAGTCAGCGAAGCCGAAAGAATGGGGAATTGATTATTCGCAGAATATTGAAACGAAAGAATTTTACGAAGTGCTGGAAAAATGCAAACAAAAACTGGCAGAACTTCAGAATGCTGTGTTTACTTTAAAATATATGGAAGATAAAAATTCAGAAGACATCTGTAAGGAATTGGGAATTTCTCCGTCAAACTATTGGGTGCTGTTGCACAGAGCAAAACTGCAACTTCGCCAGTGTCTTGAAAAAAATTGGTTTTTAAAATAATTGAGTATGATGAAGTTGATAAAATCTATGATGATTAGTTGTGAGAAAGCAACCTTCTTAATGTCAAAAAAAGAGGAAGGAATACTTACAATAGGAGAATACCTTATTCTTTTCTTTCACCTTTCTATGTGCAAATTCTGCCAACTTTTTGAAAAACAATCTGCTTACATTTCAAAACAAGCAAAACATTTTCATTCTACTGCCGAACTCTCTGCTGAAAGCAAATCTCAAATTGCAAAAGCATTAGAGCAAGAGTAATCCCAGTAAATTATTTTTTAAAGTTTTGTAAGGTTCTCTGTTTTCATTCGTCTATACGAGTGAAATAACAATTTATTCATTCACTAAAAAAACCTTTCCATTATGAACAAACACAAAAACGCAATTATAGGTGGCATAGTCGCCACTCTTGCAATGACAATGCTGATGTTGGCAGCCCCGATGATGGGAATGCCGAAAATGAACACAGGTGAAATGCTTGGCGGAATGATGGGCGGTTCAGTCATACTTGGTTGGATGATACATTTTGTCATCGGAATAATTTTCGCTTATGCCTATCTCTATCTTTTGAATAAAAAACTTCCAATCACTAACAACTATTTACGTGGAGCGATTTACGGTTTCATCGTATTTATTTTCGCACAGATAATGATGGCGGGAATGGGAGCAATGGGAATAGCCCCGGAAATGCCAAAAGAAAATATGGCTATGATGATAGTAGGAAGCATAATGGGACATTTAGTATATGGAACAGTTCTGGGAGCATTCTTTAAAAAAGAAAGTTAAAAAATAGTAAAAAAGGTTTTCTTTTAAAAAAGTTTTAATAATTTGCTTAAATAAGAAAACTATTTATATCTTTGTGCCGTTAATCAACTTATAAGCAATCTTAAAAATAACACAAACTATGACAAAAGAAACCTGTATCCGCGTGTTTGCCGACCCTGTACAAATCAGGGAGTGCAGAAAAAAAGTATCCGAAAACGAAAAAACATTTTCCCAACTTTCAAATATTCTTGCATTAGCGGGGAGCGATGTTCGGCTGAAAATTCTGTTTATGCTGGAAGAAGAAGACAAACTCTGCCCCTGCGATATTGCCGATATTCTCGGAATGACAGTTCCTGCAATATCACAGCACTTAAGAAAAATGAAAGACGGAAACATTATTGAATCGCGCAGAGTCGGGCAGACAATTTATTATTCTCTCAGCGAAGAAAATCTGAAAATCCTAAAACCATTTTTCAAACACATTACACAATCAATTAAAGAGGAGGCGCTATGAACACAAAAAAAACATCGAAAGGACTTATTGGAGCAGGGTTACTCTCTGCCATCGCAGCATCACTTTGTTGCATTACACCTGTATTGGCTTTAATTGCAGGAAGCAGCGGAATCGCTTCAACTTTTTCTTGGCTTGAACCCGCAAGACCTTATTTAATAGGTATAACTGTTTTAATGATCGGTTTCGCTTGGTATCAAAAATTGAAACCGAGAACAAAAGAACAGATTGAATGTGATTGTGAAACGGACGAAAAGCCATCCTTTCTTCAATCAAAAATGTTTTTAGGAATTGTAACAGTATTCGCTGCGCTTATGCTTGCCTTTCCTTATTACTCACATATCTTTTTTCCTAAAACAGAATCAAAAGTTATCATTATTGAATCAAACAATATTGCTTCTGCAAATTTTGAAATTGCAGGAATGACTTGCCAGGGCTGTGAGGAAGAAGTGAAACACGAAGTTTCTCAACTGTCAGGATTTATTTCCGCAGAAGTTAATCACGAAACAGGAAAAGCAACCGTGAAGTTTGACAAATCAAAAACAACTATCGAACAAGTTGCCACGGCAATAAATGCAACAGGATATAAAGTAACGAAACAGGAAGAAGTAAAAAATTAAAATCAAAACACTATGAAAAACTTAATCATCATTTCAGCAGCAGCAATGCTCTTTTTAGCCACATCGCAAATGTGCGGTTGCGGATGTAAAGCCAACGCAGCAACGACACAACCAGTAATTGACGGTGGAGATACGACACAAACCAAGACAGTTACTTTAAATGTCAAAGGAATGACTTGCGAAAGTTGCGTATCACAAGTAGAATCAGAAATAAATAAGAAATCAGGAGTTGTGTCCTGCAAGGTAAATCTTGAACAAGGAACAGCAGCAGTTTCTTATAATCCTGAAAAAACAAACGAAAAGGAAATCACTCAAACCATAAACAACATTGAACACAGAGGAAAAAAGCAGTTCACCGCTTCTGTTTGTGAGAACAAAAACGGATGTAAAAAATCTGGTGGCGGTTGTTGCGGGTCAAAAAAAAACTAAATGTGCTGATACACTTATGTTGTATTGTACCTATAACAATAATTGCAATCTCATTATTAGTCAGTAAAAATTAAATATCGTACTTATGAAAGAAGAAAAAATTAAAGTGGAAATAACAGGAATGACTTGCGACCATTGTGCTGCCAGTATTGAAAAACTTGTTAAAACAAAAGAAGGTGTAACCGATGTAAAGGTAAATTGGAAAGATGGCAAAGGTGCAATCAATTTCAACTCCGATAAAATCAGTGAAGATGAAATTGCCGATACCATTAACAATACAAAAAATTACAAAGTAAAATCTATAACTTATTCCAATCTTAATACAAGCCACTTTGATTTAATCATCATCGGTGGCGGTTCGGCTGCATTTGCCGCTGCCATCAAAGCCAATGAATCAGGACTGACAACGCTCATCGTGAACGGTGGCTTACCCATTGGCGGCACTTGCGTGAATGTGGGTTGCCTCCCTTCTAAACATTTAATTCGTGCAGCCGAGCAAGTTCATCGCGCTTCACATTCTGCTTTCACTGGAATAAAACCTTGTAAACCAGAAACAGATTTTTTAAAAATCATTCAGCAGAAAAAGGAATTGGTAAAAGTAATGCAACAAAAAAAATATTTAGATGTGGTGAGTGATTTTGAAACATTAAAAATTATAGAAGGCAAAGCAAAATTCCTTGACGAAAAAACAATTCTTGTAAATGACAAGGACGAATATACAGCCGATAAATTTCTGATTGCAACGGGCGCAACTACCAACATTCAAAATATTGAGGGACTGAAAGAAGTCGGCTATCTCACCAATGTTTCTCTTTTTGATTTGGAAGAAAAACCCGAATCGCTCACCATTATGGGAGCGGGATATATCGGACTTGAAATTGCAATGGCTTACAATCGCTTCGGAATAAAAATCAGAATAATTGAATTTACCGACCGCGCTATTCGCACACAAACGCCCGACATCAGCGAAGAACTTGAAAAATTTATGAAGGAAGAGGGAATAGAATTTTATCCCAATTACAGAATTGAAAAAGTTGAAAAAAACAGCACAGATATTATTATTAAAGGTAAAGATGTAAAAACAGGAAAAGATTTTCAGTTCACCGAACACGGTCATATTGTAGTAGCAACAGGAACAACCCCAAACACTAAAGATTTAGGAGTAGAGAATTTAGGTATTGCAACCCTGAAAAGCGGACACATCATCGTGAATGAATTTATGCAAACTTCCGTTCCACATATTTACGCTGCTGGCGACTGCAATCAAAATCCTCCCTTTGTTTATACTGCTGCCTACGAGGGAAATCTTGCTGTAAATAATATGGTTGCTCACAGTGAAGAAGAATTATCAGCAGCCGATTATAAAGGAATGCCCTGGGTAATCTTCACCGACCCGCAAGTAGCAGGAGCGGGAATTGATGAAGCGGAAGCCGAAAAGAAAAATATTCCTTTTGAAGTCAGTAAAATAAATTTGAGCGATGTACCAAGATACGCAGCAGCATTGGACACAAGGGGTTTTATCAAACTTATTCGTAATTCCGAAACCGATAAACTGCTTGGCGCAAGAATCATTGCCCCCGAAGGCGGAGAATTAGTAATGGAATTATCTCTTGCAATCCGATATGGAATTACAGTAACAGAATTGGCAAAAACTATGCATCCATACTTAACAGCATCCGAAGGAATAAAATTAGCAGCCATCACTTTTGGAAAAGATGTGGCAAAACTAAGTTGTTGTGCAGTATAAAAAATAAAACAAAACATCCCGCTTGCACGGAAGCGGGACTAAAAAATAATAACTCTGTTTCCGTGTGGACAGAGAAAAAACAAAAACAAATAAATATGAAAAAACTAATGTTAGTGCTTGCAATCGCAGGATTCGCTTTTGCGGCAAACGCTCAAACTACGAAACAGGAGAGCACAAAAACAAAAAGTAAAACAGAAAAGACAATGAAGTATGAGTGCCCGAAATGCCACATGAAATCAGACAAAGCGGGCAATTGTTCGGCATCGTGTTGCAAAGAAGGTGTTGCGCTCGTGGCTATGAATGACAAAAAAATGGAAATGAAAGACCATGTTTGCACTTCTGCATGTAAAGATGGCAAGCATGTTTACGCTCACGGAGAGAAAGGACACGTTTGCGGACCCGAATGTAAAAAGATGATGAACAAGTAAAAAAGAAAAATCGGGGAGCGGTTGAACTTTTTAACCGCTTCCCTTCTTTATTAAAAAAAATGCTCGTTCAATAAATTCAAAACAATGCTACCCAAAGACCTCACACAAGATATTAAAACCCGTTTGGCAACCATTCGGGGACAAGTGGACGGACTTGTTAAAATGCTGGACAACGAAGCAGACCCCGAAAAAATAATTACGCAATTCAAAGCGGTGGACAGCGGACTTGACACGGCTTACAATCTTTTGCTTGATGAAGTTTACAGAAAAGCACTTGCAATAAAAATAGTAGAAGTGGCAGACGCTTGCCCAGGAAACTGCGGTAACGAAGAAAAAATTGATTTCATCAAGACACAGTTTCCTAAATTCAAACTTGACGAAATCGTAAAGAGATTTAAAGAAATAACCAAAATTGGTGAGCGGGTAAAAGAGCATCAGAAAAAAAATATTTAAAATAATTTGGAGACCACCCCCTCACCCGTTGCACCTTTGTATCGTAATTCAATATTAACCAATTTAAAAATCAAAACAATGAAAAAGAAAGCAATGTTAATCGTAACAGTAGTTGCGCTTGCAGTTGGTGGAACTATTTACGGCTTCACTTACAAGAGTGATACTTGTCCGTTAGCAGGAACAAAAGAATGTCCCGAGTATGTAAACTGCCCGAAGAAAGGACAAGCAGATTGTCCGCTTATTCAGAATTGTCCGAAAAAAGGAACGGCTGACTGTCCCTACACAAATGGAACAGAAAAAAGTTGTTGCTCAAAGAAAAAGTAAAACATAAGGGGCGGGAAACCGCCCCTTTAAATCTTTTCATTGATGAACACTTTTAAAAGTTCAATGGCATTTGCTGTGCTGACAGTTTTAATTTCCCGACTGTGTTGCATTGTTCCATTCGTTGCAATCGTTTCGGGACTGACTGGCGGTGCGACAATGTTTTCATTTCTTGAATCGTGGCGACCTAAACCAAAAGACATAGACAAGTTAAGACCGTGTTGCAGAGACAAAGCAGAAATAAAATCTAAACGCAACAGACGGTTTCTCTGGACAACGACAGTTATTTCTGTTTTACTTTTCTCGTTTCCTTTTTACTCGCATATTTTCATCAACGCAACTTCCGCACAGACAGCGGACACAAAAAACCTAAAGATAATTCAACTCTCCGTTGAGGGAATGTCGTGTCAAGGTTGTGCCAACAACATTATGCTTACCCTTTCGCAGACAGACGGTATCGTAAAAGACACAGTTGTTTTCGCTACCAAGACAGCGACTGTATCCTTTGACGAAAATAAAATTTCTTCAAGTCAAGTCATTGCGACAATAGACAATATCGGCTTTACAGCCAAGACAAAATATAAACCAATAAAACCAAAATAAAAATGAAAACAAAACTTTTTATTCCGCTCATTCTGCTTGCAGTCCCGATAATTATCGGGATAACATCCTGCAAGAAAAAAGAAGAACCACAGCCAGCAACTGTTTCTTCACCGGCTTTAACTCTTAAAACGGACAAAACAACTATTTCAGTTGGAGGAGAAGCCATACTCACGGCAACCACAACTTACACAAATCCAACTTTCACTTGGTCGGTTAATACCTCGTCTTCAATCGTTGGCAGTGGTTCGCAAGTCAGGTTGTACGCATCCTGTCCAAGTTGTACGGGACCAAATGAAGTTACCTGTACAGTATCAAGCGGAAGCAATACTACTTCTACAAAAATTACGATAACAGTTCAGTAAAAATGCTCCGTATATTATTTTTATTTCTGCTGATAATTTCTTTTTCAACACAGAAAGTATTTTCACAATGTTGCAGCGCAAATCCTGTGGCGGGAAGTGTTAATATCGGTATACTCACTAAACACACATTCCGAACAATTACCTATTACCGATATAGTGTTTCCGACCACTACTATGAAGGGAGTAAGCGTTCAGATTTTAATTTTATAAAAAATGCGAACTACAATTTTCTCGCAAGCATACTCGCTTATGGCATCAGTAACAAATTCACCCTTGAAACGCAAGTGGGTTATTACATTAACAAGTCAGAAACTTTCAACATAGAACCTCCTTACACAGTCAAAGGATGGGGATTATCTAACGGAGTGGCATCACTAAAGTATAACATCTTCAATAAAAAAGCGATTGAATTCACAGCAGGGGCAGGTATAAAATTTCCCTTCACAACCAAGCAGCAGGAAAAAGACGGTGTGCAATTATCGCAAACTGTTCAGTCATCCACAGGCGCATTCGGATTTGTCGGACAAATTTTTTTATCTAAAACCTATATTGAAAAACATCTGCGTTTATTTTTAATTCAACGCACAGAAATTAACGGAACAAACATCGTAGAATATCAATTCGGGAATTTATATTCTAATTCATTATTCATTTCAAAAAGTTTTAACAATCACTGGACAGGTCTTTTGCAACTCGGAAACGAAATAAGAGAAAGGGATGTGAGAAGAAATAAAACTATTGCTGCTTCTGGCGGATATACTTTCTTTCTTTCCCCACAAATCAATTACACACTTAAAGAAAAATGGAACATCTCTTTGCTGACAGCCATTCCTGTTTACCGCTATTTTAACGGAACACAACTCGGAGGCGGAACTGGTTTTTCACTGAACATTACAAGAGATTTTGATTTACACAGTAAAAAAATTGTCACAATCAAATAATACCACGAAAATGAAAATATGATTCGGCAACAAAGAAAATCATCATCCAATGAAGCCCTTGACTTTGTCAGGGGCTTTTTTATTTGTAGTGATATTGTATTTACAGCACTTTCACTTAAAACTCTCTCCTTTGCATAGTTTTTTCACACATACGGCAAAAGAGATTGTTGGCAAAAGAATAAAAATGTTGCGAAAACAAAACAACATGACATTACAGCAAATGGCAGATTTAATCAAAGCCGACAGGCAGTATGTATGGAACATAGAAAACGGAGAAGTCAACCTAACGCTTGATTACATAGATAGAATTGCACAAGCGCTTAAAGTTTCTCAAAGCGAATTTTTAAACACAAATATTTAATCTTAAATTTTTATGGACAACATTCAATTCAACCAACTCAACATGTTTCGCTCCGTGTCAAAACACGCATCAAAACATCAGCCCATCACAGACACCATTGTTGCATTCAAAAACGGAATCATTGCATTGAATGTAAAAATCACCGCCATACAAACCACATCGGGCGAAGCCGACCTCGCAATTTCGGGCGTAACCGAAAATAAAAATCAGTTGCAGGAAGCACTTGTGCAAAGCACATTCTCGCACATCAGCCCCACAATGGCGTATGCGGTTTCAATTAACGATACAACTTTAGAAGGTGAAATGAATTATTCCATCACTGATTTACAAAGATTAAATGACGACCAACTCGGACAGGACGCACAAACATTATTAGGAATCGTAAATAATTTAATCAGCTCACTAAGCGATTACGGAATAACACCCGCCACCATCAACAGTTGGCAGCAAGACATCAACAATTATCTTGCGGTGCTTGCAAATCCACGTATCGCAATCACCCACAGGGCAACGCTCAACGAAGAACTCGTAACAATTTTTAAAGAAGCGAATACAATTCTGAAAAAAACTCTTGACCCGATTTCCGTTTCCTTCAAAGCGAACAACAAACAGTATTTGAGCGATTTTGAAAAAGCAAGAGTAATTGTTGACCTCGGTTCAGGAACTACACGCATCAAAGGAAAAGTTACAATACTTTCTGCCGATGGAGAACCAAAATATAATGCGAAAATAAAAATCAACGAGCAAAACACCGAAGTCGCAACAGATGTGGACGGCTTATATGTTCACGAGCCAGACGCACCTTCAACAGTAACCCTCACCGTTTCGGGCGATGGAATTGAAACCCAAACAACACCACCGTTTGCCGTGAAAAAAGGCGACAGCATCATAAAAAACTTCATCGTCAAGCCACCCGCAAACCCCTGATGTTTCCCCCTTAGCAAAGGGGGCGCACACGAAGTGGCGGGGGATGTTATTTTTGACGAAAAAACCCAAGCATAGACAATCTTAAGTAAAACATAGCAGTTCTGGACTAAAACATAGCCCTTCAGCCTGACAGCATTGCACATCTTGCCTTTAGCATAGACAATCTTGTGGACAGCATGTCAGAACTTGACCTTAGCATAGACCATCTTTGGTAAAGCATTGCGGAGGTTGCCCTAAACATAGACAATCTTTTCCAAAACATACGGCATCTTGCCCGTAGCATAGACAACTCCTGCTGAAACATTGCCAGCATCTTCCCGATAACTTTGCAAACTTCCATTCCGACAGCGGTTCCTTTCCCGACCATTTCGCAAACCTTGACAATCATTAACAGCAACTTTCGGCTGACAGCGGTTCTTTCCTAAAACATTCTCATCATCGGACAGCAAACAAAGAACACCATCTTCCAACCTGGCACGCACATTTGCACTTTGCCTCTTTTTATTTTTACGGGAATAGGCAAAATGCAAAAGAGCGTGCCCATCCTGCGCACCGACAGAAATAAATTTTCAAAAATGCCCGACACAAAAACAAAAAACATCACAGCGGACAGACACTTCATCACGACAAAAGAAAAGAAGGGCAGCAGCCAACACGGGCTTTGCGTAATGGCGGTTGACTTTTAATTTGGAAGTTCGTGCAAGTAATTATCTTTGCAGCGTGGGACAGTGAAGTGGTTTCTATTCCGCCACTCACGCAAAGCCCGAAACCGTTAGCGGTAATTTTAAAAAGACAAAAAATGAGACTGCTACTTCTCATCGTCTTGACAACTTTTTCTCTTGCCGACAGCAAAGCGAAAGGCGACTGCATGAACCGCCATTTTAAGGAGGACAAAATCGAATTGAATTTATGTCAAAGTTATTATTCGTACAACGAGACAACAACTTTAATATTTAAGGCAAGAACAAAAGTACTCAACGACTACATAAAAGAAAAAATCCTAAACGGACAACTGAAGGACAAAAAACTTGTGATTAATATCATGGAACAATCCATGACATATGAACATCTTTTTGTGAAGCAAAATGAAAATGGGTATGAAATAGACTTTTCTGGCTATCCGACAATTCAGAAACTGACCGCAATCGTAGACAATTTTACAAAATCCGATTGGAAACAGTTCATCGTTGGATTGAATGGATTAAGCGAGACGGTTTGTAAGAATCAAATTGAAAAATTCTACGACTCTATTTCGGTTTCAAAACCTCGACAAATGTCTCTGGACAAATTTATTGTTTGGAGCAGTGGGCAGTTACATATTGACTACATCAACGACAGCTTAAAATATTTTCTCGACAGTTTTCCTTTAAAGGTCAACATTACATCTTCGCCTCTTCCAGTGCAAATAAAAGACAGATACTTATTCTTCGACAATCAAACAATCTTTGTTTTACAAGGACAAGAAATAATTAAGACATTCAAAATTGAGCCGATTGAAGATGATATTAAAATGTTTCAAGAATATTATAACATTTACATTTACGACAAATGGGTAAATCTTTGTTACCCTGAAGAAGAAAATTGGATTTACACATACTCGTACGACAAAAATAAATTTTATAAAAACACGGAGAAATAAAACCTTTTACTTCCCGACAGTTCGCAATACAGGTTTTAGTTTTTTCGTGTGACAGTCTCGCGGACAGCCATGCACGCAGACGGTCACGACAGAAAAAACTACCGCTAACACGCGCTTGCCTCAATGGCGGCTACATTTTTAATTTGAAGTTGGTGCAATTAATTTACTTTTGTATCAGCAGACAGTTACTCGCTTTTAATCCGCCACTGCGGCAAGCGCGAAACCGTTAGCACAAATGCAAAAAATACAAATACAGGACAGCAACTTTCGGCAGACAGTTTCTCTCTCGATTGACAGAAAGTAAGACAATGAAAAAATTTATTCTCATCTCAACAGTTTTTCTCACCTCGACAGTTGCGCACAAACTGACAGCCCAAAATAATAATGTAGGCATCGGTACTCTTACTCCAAATCCATCCGCAGTTCTCGATTTGACAGCAACCGATAAGGGTATATTAGTTCCACGTTTAACTTCCGTTCAACGTGTTGCAATTACAAATCCTGCAAACGGACTTTTAGTTTATGATACAGATTCTTCTTGCTTTTTTTATTACCGTATAGTTTTATCATCGTGGGTATCTCTTTGCACAACTGGTATCGGACAAACTGGAGCGACAGGGGCAACAGGTGCTACGGGTGCTACGGGCGCTACGGGTACAACAGGTGTGACAGGTATCACAGGTGCGACAGGCGTAACGGGAGCAACAGGAGCCACAGGTTCAACAGGAGCGACAGGTGCTACCGGCTCTGCTGGAAGTGGACATACAATTTCTCTTTCTTGGTCACCTTCTTGGGCAAATCAGTCTAACACTGGCTGGCAGGGCGTAGGTGCTTTTTGGGTTAACTTTTCTGATTTACCCTTATCAGGTAATGAAATGAGATATACTGGAGAATGTCAGACTGGTGGGTCAGGCGTAACTGGACAAATTAGAGTTCTTATCAACGGAAATCCAATATGGACTTCTGCATCCTTTACAAATGCAACTTATTCAAGTTTCGATAGTGGACTTGTTAGTTTTATAAACCCTGCTGGTCTGTCATTAGTTGAAATTCAATTAGAGGGAACAGGAGCAGTAAGCACTGTTTCTGCCCGCTTTAATACAATTACATTCAAATAATTTTAAATGTTGGACAGTTGCACATCGTCTGACAGCATCGCAAGGACAGACAAAAAAATTAGCGGACAGCAACTCACATTTCGACAATTGCTTTTGCCAGACAGTTTCTTTCACAGTGGACAGCAAGCAAAAAATTCCAATCAAGACAATTTATTCATAGCGGACAGTTCCGTCATCGGTAGACAAAAATGCACTTGTGCTAACAGCAAGTTTGCGCTATGCGGGCAAAATCGTAAATTTGGTGTGCAGATTTCCTACAAAGCATTTGTCTTGGCAGACAAATCCTTCTCCTAAAATCCGCACAGCGCAAACTTGCGGAACGTTAGCAGCAATTCAACCACAGGACAATTTTTCGGTGGACAATTGCTTTAACGTTTTGACAATGGAACAACAGAAAAACAATCGCGGGATTCGACAACTTATCATTTGGGGAATGATGCGAGAGAAACAAATTAATTTCATCTATCGCAAAAGCAGTTCTTTCACGGATGACACTTTCGCACTGCTGACAGACAAACAAGTCCGCGACATTGCGCTCGCGGTGGACAAAAACTTTATCGCAGACCGACAGAAAAGAAAAAAATAAATTCATCGGCTGACAGTTTCGCAACTCTTCTTCGCGGTTCATCGGCAGACAATCATTCGTTCGGCAGACAAAAACTTTTTCTTCCGACAGTTTTTTCTAACCAGACAACTTTTCAAACCAACAACAACAAACTTTCGCGGGACACGTGTTCAGTTTTTTTGTGTGCCTGTCCTCGTTGGACAATTTCTCCACGACAATCTTTTCATCTCGACAGTTTATTTATTTATTGTTTCGCGTTCATCGTGGGACAGACACGACAAAGAAAACTGCTGCTAACAGCACCTTGCGGCAATGGCGGCTGACGAGCAAGTTGAAAGTTTTCTGCTTTCTATTATCTTTGTTGCGTGGGACAGTTTCGTAGTTCTAAATCGCCACTGTCCGCAAGCTGCAAAACGTTAGGGGCAATTTGAAAAATGATACGGACAATAATCATAATGACTTTGTTAGCCTCACTTTGGGGTTGCTCCAAAGATAAAGGGCTGCCGCCAGACACCTTACCTTTTGCCTGGGTAAAAAAAGACAATCAAGCAACCTATAAATATATCTCCTCGACAGACACAACCTTGAATGCCTTGACTCTATCTGTTATTATAAATCCCGGAAATACAAATTTGAGATTCAAGTTTAGTTATCCTCAATGGACATCCATTCCATTTTCAAAATCTGTTGGTGACGACTATAATGTTTATAGAGAAAGAGACGGACTCAATACCTCTGCCTATACAAGTTGTGGTTGGGTCTCATTGACAACTTTTCAATTTATGAGGGCACCGCTAACACCAAAACTTAACGACTTTTATCCGGACTATTTGTGCGAAGAGAAAATTTATTCAGCATATAACGTTTTGGAAACAAATAAAACAATCAATGTTCCTCTCGGTACATTTACAACTTATGTCCTTCAAGACACCCTAACTTTAAGAAAAGAATATTGGGATGAGAAAAATGGCATTATAAAGTTTGAACTATTTGATACGACCGGTACTTTATCAGGACAATATCAATTAACTTCTAAAAATTACTAGTCTCCCGTAGACTATTTCGCGGAAGAGACAGCAACACAGGCGTTCCGGCTTTGCACTTTTTGCAAGCGAAGCGCAAGCAAAAGAGCAAACCGGCTACTCTCAATTCTTTCATCCTCCCCTGCTCAGGTCAAGCCCATTTGCAACCTTCTTTTTATCGGTAGACGCTTTTTTATGGGTTGCAAATCGGCTCGCTCTTCGGGGTGCTTCTCGCTTCGGTTCAGTACAACATTCTCCGCAGACAGTTTTGTCGGGTGACAGTCCCTCGTAGACTATTCCGTGGACGGTAATTTCTACCTCGACAGTATTTTTCTTCGTCATTAAATTTATTGCACGGGGACGGTCACGCCAGACAAAACTGCCCCTAACAGCAAATTGGCTCTATTGCCGTCTTCGTTCTTGTATTGAGTTTTGTTTTTCATATATTTGTTTCGGTTTCGGCAGACAATTTCACGCTCCGTAGGTCGGCAACAGCGCCAATTTGCGGAACGTTAGCACCAATTTCAAAAGACAAAAAAATGACACGGTGGACAGCACTTTTATTTGCGACAGCGTTTCTGCTATTTGGACAGCAAAGCAATGGACAGACAAATGAACTTAAGAATAATTCGGCTTTTGTTGAACTATTAGGAAACGGAGGTTCCTTTTTCTCTATAAACTACGAACGACTATTTCATTATAAAAAAGTTCCTCTTCTTCATAATTCATTGCGATTGGGTTTTGCATTTGGCAGTAACAAGTACGACAATACAACTATTTACAACTTTCCAATTGAAATAAACACTCTTATCGGCAGACAAAAACATTTCATAGAAATTGGCTTTGGGTTGACGGCTTTTCACGGGACAAGTAATTTAAACGACACATTACTTCCAATTGGTGAGAGGACTAATTTTTGGGACACGTATTTATTAAGAGTTGGATATCGGTATATGGGAGACGGAGTTGTATTTCGCGTTGCACCATTACTGGGCTTCGTTAACATAAAGACACAAAGCACGAAGAGAGAATTAGTTTTAGGTTTTGGTATTTCAATTGGTGGAGTTTTTAATTTCAAAAAGAGCAAGCCATCGGAGACAAATTAGCACCAATTTCAAAAGACAAAAAAATGACATGGCATCTGGACAGTGGACATAAAAGACGGAGATGTTTACAATCGTGAGACAAAACCTTAGTGGAAATTTTGGTGACTTTACCTGCAGACGGCAACTTTCTCGGTGGACAGTTTCTTCGTGTGACAGTCCTTCATTGACAATTTCTTTCACGACAATTTTTCTCGTCAGACAGTTACTCTCTTCGTTGTAGCGCGTGTATCGGTGGACTGCCACGACAGAAGAAACTGGTGCTAACAGCAAGTTGGAGAAATGGCGGGTGACGTGCAAGTAGAAACTTTAGTGCATTTATTTACCTTTGTGCTGCGGGACAGTGAAGTGCTCCGAACTCCGCCACTTCTCCAACTTGCAAAACGTTAGAGCCAATGCCCCAAAAGACAAATTCGGTGGACAATTTTACAATTCATACATTTGCATCATCATCCTAAAACAAGACAGTTATTGAAAACAAAATCACTCCTGACAATCTCTCTCGCTGTTTTCGCACTGACAGTTGCGCACGGGCAGACAACTTCGCAACCGCTCGACAGCTTACAATACATTGAAAAAATTCTCGGCATTACTTTCGAGACAACTTCTGCAAAAGGTGGTGGAGTAAGAGTTATCAAAATAGAAAAAGGCAAATGGTCGGACGAGAAAGTGATAACCGCAATTTACCCGATGAAAGGGATAATGTTTTCAGGCGACAGAATTGAAATAAAAAATACATCTGACCTGACAAAAACATTATTTGAATTGCGAAAGACAAACTCCTCACGAGTTTTTCTCTCAACGAAAGGAAAAATGGTGGGCTTGCAACGAGATATTTCTGAAATAAATCCTAATTTTTCTTCAACCACTACAACAGTTACTGTAAATAATACTCCACCTCCATCCACCAACAAAACACAGGACAGTTCCATAACTATAACGGAGAAAAAGGAAATCAATCAGCGAAAAGACACCTCGACAACAACTGAAAATAAAAATGTTTCGGAATACGGAACACGAACATTTTTTGGATTCTCCTATTCACCAAGCGCAATGTTTAATCACTACTCGATTGGGAACGCACAAGATTTTTTTCACAATCAACAAACCGGTTCAGGAGTTTGGTCTCCGTCAGACGGAATTGCAGATGTTCATGGCGCAGGTGGTTTTTATGAATTATATTTTGGATTTACAGGCAGGGCAAGGAATTCAAAAACAATACTCGGTTTTGATTTGGGATTCGGAAAAACGCCATCACACGCCATTTGGGGAAAGACAGATGTTGGCTTATCAAACTTCCAACTGTATCCCGTTGAAATTGCATCTACCCTTTCTTACATAAAGTTTGGTTTCCCTGTAATGTTTCCGATAAATGATAAAACATTTTTCTTCGTTAAACTTAACGCAATGTTCGGATTCATGAAAGGTGATATACAATTTGCAGGGAAACAACCTCAAAATTATAAAGGCGCTTACAATACAGGAGGCAATATTGAAACGGGTTTGAACTTCGGAAAAAAAATTGCATTCACAATTCATGCAGGTTACAGATTATTACAAATAAAACCGACAGTTGAATGTCCAGATGGAAAATGCAATTATCAGGTTGACCCTTTTAAACAACAAGGCGGTGACGTATATGTAAATTGGAACGGATGGTATATTAATTTTGGAATTGAATTGGGAAAAATAAAATCAAACAATTCAAACAAACAGGAAACACAAACAACCAATCCAGAAGAAAACCAAAAACGAAAAAGATAATTTAAAACAAAAATATAAAATCAAATTACAATGAAAACAAAACTACTCATCTCGACTATTTTTTTCGCCTTGACAGTTTCGCATGAATTGACAATTGCACAAGGCACTTGGACACAAAAAGCAAACTTTGGAGGAACGGCAAGATACTGGGCAGTTGGTTTTTCTATCGGTACAAAAGCATATATTGGAACAGGTAAAGACAAAGATTCTTTACGTAGTGATTTCTGGGAATGGGATCAATCAACTAACGCATGGACGCAGAAAGCAAACTTCGCTGGAAAGGCAACAGATCAAGCAGTCGGCTTTTCAATCGGAACAAAAGGATATGTGGGAACTGGATTTGATGGCACTGCTTTGAAGCAAGATTTCTGGGAATGGGATCAGGCGACTAATATGTGGGCTCAGAAAACGAACTTCGGTGGAACGAAAAGAGATTTAGCTGCTTGCTTTTCCATCGGCACGAAAGGATATATTGGAACAGGAGCGATTGGTTCTCCCGCTTATACTCAAGATTTCTGGCAATGGGATCAGGCGACTAATATGTGGACACCGAAAGCCAGCTTTGGTGGGGCAGCAAGAAATGCCACTGCTTTTTTTTCAATTGGAACAAAGGCATATGTAGGTACAGGTTCTAATTATCCTCCCGCCACCTATTATAATGATTTTTGGGAATATGATACAACATCAAATGCATGGACGCAGAAAGCAAACTTTGGAGGAACCAAAAGAACCAGCGCTGTTGGGTTTTCGATCGGAATAAAAGGATATATAGGAACAGGATATGATTCCAGCAACACTTTCAAACAGGATTTCTATGAATGGGATCAGGCGAGCAATACATGGACACAGAAAGCAAACTTTGGCGGAATGGCAAGATATGGCGCTGTTGGCTTTTCGATTGGCACAAAAGGATATATCGGAACAGGATGGAACGGAAGCATCTACTATAATGATTTCTGGGAATATTGCGACACTTGTTCTCTTGTTGCAGTAAATGAAACCAATATTAAAAATTTAATTTCAATTTATCCAAATCCATTTTCCACGCAGACAACCTTGCGGACAGACAATTTTTTAAAAAATGCTACTCTGACGGTTTACAATTTACATGGGCAGACAGTTGCGCAAATAAAAAACATCAGCGGTCAGACAGTTTTTTTCTCCCGTGACAATCTCGCAAGCGGACTGTATTTCGTTCGGCTGACAGAAGAAAACAATCCCGATGGCTATCGGGACATCGCAGTAGACAAATTTGTAATCATTGACAAATAATTTTTTCACCTTGACTGTTGCGCTTGGCAGACTGTTTCTCTCTCGGTGGACAACTTCGCATGGACACGCAGGATGTGGGGCACAGGCTCTAACACGGGGTTTGCGTAATGGCGGTTGACGAATAATTTGAAAGTGTGTGCAAGTAATTATCTTTGTAGCGGGGGACAGTTTTGTGGTTTCTAATCCGCCACCACGCAAACCCCGAACTCGTTGGCGGTAACACCATCCGACCCGCAGGACATCGGTAAAACTTGCTGACATTTTCTCAATTAAAATTTCGCGGGGCA
>JACQAL010000056.1 GCA_016195025.1 Bacteroidota bacterium
AATTACAGTTTTCAATTCGGAAATTTCATTGTCGCATAAACTGTCCCGCACATTTGTTTCCGAAATAAATTGATTTACTTTCTCTTTCAGGGAATCGCAGTTGGAAATAATTTCAGAAGTGTCTTTCAGATTTTTTCCCTCTGAAATCAGGAAATGAATTTTTCCCTGAAGAGAATTTTCATTTTGCTTTGATTCTCCTAGAGCAGTTTCTGTTTTTACAATCTGCTGCCGTAAAGAATTATTTTTTTGCATCCAGTATTGAATTTCATTTTTGTATTTGTTCTCAATGGAATTTACCTGCCCCTGCATTTCTTTCACTGCAATTTTTGATTCCTTGATTTCTCCTTTAAATCCTTCCATAGAATGAAACAGGAGATAAGTTGAAATGGCAGAAAGCAAACTGAATAAAATGGTGATGATGATTGTTCTTTTCATGGTTGTGTTTCGTTTTTAGTTTCGTTGATTGTTTTTGTTTTTCTCTCTATGGAATACCCGAAGCATCCCGCACCGATGATGCTGACGAATGAGTAAAACATATATTCGGGAACCGTGATTCCGAAGAATTGCTGGGCGAGCCAACTGATAAGAGTTACCGCAACAAAAATCAGTGTTACTGTTTCGCGTAAAGCATAACTTCCATCTTTGTCTTTCAATATTTGTTTTACAAAATCAGTCATTGGTGTTGTAGTAGTAATAAGTGATTAACCCGATTCCGAGCGTGAGCGTTCCGGCAGCGATTCTTTTTAACGATTCTCTTCTCATCGCACGGAAATCAAGCAGCGCGTAAGTGAATCGGTTGCCGTAAAGTTTTGCGTGTCGTTCGCAGAGTTCCATAAAAAAATTAAAGTCATTCGCATCGGCAAAGACCTGACATCCTGCAGAGTATTTGTTGATGTATTTTGTTTTCCCTTCTGAAAATGCGCGGTGAATGTTGATTCCGAAAAGTCCTTCTTCTTTTTTCCCGTTGAGAAAATCCAATTTCGCATTGCGGTTGTAGTCGCGCATTATTTTTACAGGCGCAACCTGCACCAACGCTTTATACTGCCCGAGATGCATTCCGATTTGATACGCATTTACATACTGCCCCTGTGCAAGAATCGCTGTGCCTTGCGGCTGGAGCGGATTCTCTAACCAGAATGTGCCCGGGTCGGTGGTCGCTTTGAAAATGTGGTATTCCCATTTGAACGGTTTTGATTTGTAAAAAACATGAATCTCATCGTCAAAGCGATTGGGCGAAACATTCCCTGAGCGAATCCCAACGAGGTTGAGTTCGTAAGGGCGCGTGTTCAGCGCGAATCCCTCGTGACGAAGAATGGATTTTACTCTTGGAAAAATCATGCGGCCTGTCTGAAATCGGGTTCGTAATTTTTGAGCCACTCTCTCACATCAAAACTCGGACACGCTTTTGCCACATTCGGAAAATCTCTGTGACCGAGAACTTTCGCCTTCGGATATTTTTCCGTGAGTTCCACGATTTTGTCAAACATGGAATTTTTCTGTGCGGAAGTTCTGTTGTCAAACGGCTTTCCGTCTTTGTCAATTCCTCCGATGTAAGAAATGTGAATGCACTCCTGATTGTGCCCGTACGCTCCGTAAGAAATTTTGCTTTCATCAAGCAGTTGCACGATTTCTCCGTCACGCTGGATGATGTAATGGTAGCCGGGCGTGTCTCCCCATCCGCGTTGTTCCTTCCAGAATT
Organism: Bacteroidota bacterium; assembly: GCA_016195025.1. NCBI lineage: Bacteria > Pseudomonadati > Bacteroidota > Bacteroidota bacterium. The sequence continues at coordinate 1,700 of JACQAL010000056.1, forward strand.
TTTTAATCGCTTCCAGCGTTGCGGTCGGCTGCGTTGCGGTGCAATGCACCACGATGTAATTGATTGTTCTCATTTTCTTTTTTTGTTTTTAGAAATTAGTTAGAGATATTTTATGGTTGATGTTTTTACAATGAATTTTTTTCCGTTGTTTTCAAAAAGAGTGAACTCTCCCCTCTGTGCGATTTCAGTTCCGAGAATCATCTTTGCGGGAACTTTCGCTCCTTCGCGCGGAGTTCTCCAAACCGTGGTCGGATGAACCGTCATTACTTTGAATCCGTCAATCCCCGAGAGCGACCATTTGCTTCCATCGTATTTCAATCCCATCCGTGAAAACTCCAAGCGAATCATTTGTTTCTGCTCGTCATCGGAAAAACTTCCCAAGAGTCCGTTCACGAGCGTCTGGCTTACTCCTCTTAAAGAATATTTTTTGAACTCGCTGCTCACGGCTGAATAATCATCCTTCGTCCGCATTTTTTTCAGGGAGGAAATCACTCCGCTGATGTCTTTGTTCACCGCATCTTTGTAAAGTGATTTTGCCAACTGGCTCGCATCAAAACCCGTTGTCTTCACCAAAACATTGTAAGTGTTTTCATCAATCGTATCGGGAAGATTTTTTTTCGCCAATGCAGTCGCCATTTCATTTCCGAAGTCGCCATCCGCTCCGTATCTCGGAAGAATATCTCTTCCGTATTTTGCAATCAGCGCATCCTGCAATGTTTTCACTTTTGTTCCCTTGCTTCCTTTTTTCAGAGGGAAATCATCATTACGGTTTTCTTTCTGAGTGAAGAACGAAGGAATGAATGCGCTTTTCTGAGGAGCGATTTGTTTCGTATCATCAGAAGAAGAATCATCCGACTCATCTTCTTTTTTCTTTTTTCTCTTCTGATAAAAATCCCATCCGAAATAACTGAGTATTCCGGTCGCTGCAATTCCCAATCCGATGAGAAGTAATTTCTTTTTCTTATTTGGGTTTTCCTTTTCCATTTTATTTCTGAGGTTTTGAGGTGATGATTTTCATCCAGCCGCTGTATTCTCCAAAATCGCTTTCTGATTTTAAATCGTCAATCATATTCGTTCCGTACAAAACTTTGTAATGAGCCGCCACCTGAACAAACGCATCCTGCGTTGGTATTTCCTGAAAGACCGCCTTTATCGCATCCTCATCCGTTCCCGGAAAGGGACCGTAACTTTTATCAAATGCCGCCTTCAGCCGCTTCGCCCACTCTTCGTATTTGTAAGGAGTGAGTTGGTTTTGCTGTTCTCCTTTTTTTCCGATGCGGTCGGGTTTTGCATTGACGATGGCGAGCATCTCGTTGTATTCTGTGCTTTGCAACTCATCGCTCATATCTCGGTAAATGCTGCTGTTGTAAAGTTTCTGATAAGCAGCCGCCACTTTTCTGAAGTCCTTTTTGCTCGGAATTTCCCTTAGCACCGTTCTCAAAGCGGGAGTGTTCGTTCCGGGCCATCCGTCATTTTCAAACGCCATCTTGATTTGCTTGGCGTAAGTGGCAGGAGAATCTTCCGTCAGCGTATCTTTCTCCTCGCTGTTGGAAATAATTTTTCGGATGATGCTTCTTCCCAGAAAAAAAGTTCCCACCGTAATGACAACAGTTCCGCCAGCGTAAAGGAGTTTTTCCTTCAGAGTGAATTCCTCTTCTTCTTTTTTTATGGTTGCTGCACTCATTTTACAATCCGAGATATTTTTTTCCCAATGCGGTTTTCACAGGATTGTGTTCCACGACATCGGCAAGTTTCTCCAGTTCTCTTGCCGTAAGTTTTGTGGACAGCACAATTAATGTTTTCGTGCAGAGTTTTGATGCGAGCGCAGTCAGCGCAGTCATCTTCGCTTTCGCTTCCGCCTCTGTGTGAGCGGGGATTGAAAAATCGTAAGTGAATTTTTTCATTTTGTGTTTTGTTGTTTGATATTGATGTTTAATAATTCCGCAACGGGTTTGATGTTGGATTTGTCCTTCACAAATTCATCAATGACGGAGAGAATCATTTCCAATTCTTCCTTGTTGAAATTTTCCCTGAATGATTTTGCAAACTCAATCAGCGTTTTATCATTTTCCTCTGCGGAGTTTCCTTCTCCGGATGATTTCGCTTTGAAACTCGCTTCGGCTTCGGGTTTCTTTTCCGTTTCTGTTTTCGCTCCCGAAAGATTTCCCTTCTCCTCTTTTTTTATTGACAAAATCTGCGGGGCGAGGTCTTTCAGAACAGAAGTGAAGTCGCCCAAACTTTTCGCTTCCTGCAATTTTTTTTCCGTCTCCGAAATAATGCCTTTGAGTTTTTCAATGTAGTCCTCCGCTTCGGAAAGTTTTCCTTTTGTCTCTTCTAATTTCTCTTTCACCTTCTCGCAATCCCATTCTTTTTTCGCCTGTGTAACTTTCTCGCTGACGATGTTTGTTACCTCCGCTCCGCTGAGCGTTTGATTCTGCTGCGGCTGATTTTGCGCGGACTCTTTTTCTTTTTCTTTCAGCGTAAAAATTTTCTGCGTGTAGCGGTTGGAATCGGGCGTGTTGTAGATGAAAATTTTTACCGTTTCGGTTTCCTCATCCATATACGGCTCAAAGGATTCCAGATTTTGTATGTTGTCGGTCTTTGGAACGATTTTGAAATCGTCCACATAAACTTCAAAATATTTTGTCTGCCCCTGCGCTTTCATTTCCTCCATCCACATTTTCAATTGCGCGATTTTCAGAGGAGAATATTTATGTTTGTTGCTGCTTTGCATCGCTGGTCGTTTTGTGCTTCATAATTCCCATTGCGAAACGCAGATGGACGATTGCCGAAGCGTAATTTTTTATTTTGATTTTTCCCTGATGTTCGTATTTCAGTTCGTTCGCATTTTTCAAACTCAAATCAAAAACCCCGAAGTCGGAGGACACATTCACGCTGTCAATTTCATCCACTAAAATCCAGAGTTGGTTGTAAGCGTTGCGCTCCACCGTTTCCCCGGGCTGAAGAACAAGATGAATGAGTTCGGGATAATAATTTTTACAGAATCCCAAATCGTTCATCCTGTTTTGCAGAATTTCAAATGCGGATTCTACGGTCATTGTTTTTCAGTTTTGTACCACACGGAGAGAATCACCTCGTAAGTGAAATCCTGTTTCAGAAATTCTCCGAGTTTGTCTTTGTAAAATCCGTTGATGACTGTCGTCTTTCTTTCCAAAGTCACTTTCTGAATTTCCATCTTTACTAAATGCGTCCAGATTCTTTCGGGAAGAATATCCTTCGTTGAAAAATTTCTCAGCGGCAGTTCTGCGTTCAGGTCGCTGATACTTGCTGCATAAAAAATATTTTCCCTTGCGTTGCTCTGAAGTTTCAGTTCTCCCACAAATGAACTCTGCCCGGAAGAAGAATCATTTGGAAATGCTCCGTTGATTAAATCTGGGTTCTGTGAAAAATTTGTCCCGCCTGTTTTTGTCGGAGCCGGAGGAATAGCAATCACTCCGCTGTCAGCAGTCGGTCCTTTGATTCGTACATCGGTTTCAATTCCGAAAATTATTTTTGCATCAGACGGAACCCGCACCTGAAAGTGTTTGATTTCTCCCTGCTTGGAAATCGGAATTATTTCCACTATGACTTTTTCTGTTTTCATTTCGCGTCATCCATTTCGCATTCAAATTCAAGAATGACAGTGTATGGAGTGAAATTTGTTCCGAACGAATCGCTGTCTTTGAAATCCAATTTCACGATTCCGTTTCCCGGGTGCATTGATTTGAGGTCTCTGTAACGGGTGTTCACATTCGTGTTCAGTCCCGACATCCATCTCCGCGTCATATAATTTTCGGGAACGATTTCATCGCGGTTGATTTCCAACCGCTGCGAGCCGCGGAACAAAATCAAATCGGGTCGGTCGGAGTCAATCAGCACTCCTTTCAATGCGACAATGCTTTTGTCAAATTCAAAAGTTCCCGAGAAGGTTTGGTTCGCTCCTTTCACCAGCAGGTCAAATCGTTTGTAAATTGTTTTTATCATTTTGTTTTGTTAGTTGTCAATTGTTAGTCGTCCATTGTTTTTTTAAATTGGCAATTTGCAGTCGGCAGTTTGCAATTTCTTGCCTACTGCCAACTGCTTACTGCCAACTGCTCTTACGGAGTGGTTATCGTTCCGTGCAGTCCCGCCCAGAGTTGAGCGTTCTTATCAACGCCCTGCATCGTGCCGAGCGAAACGGTGAGTTCAATCAGGATGTCATCGTGAATGAGGCGCGGGTTGGCGAGTTTGTAATATCCCGCAGGAACCATTGTGTAAGAGTTCGTCTTGAACACATTGTTGCTCGTCTCGGGAACAATCTGCTTTTTGTTCGCCTTCAAATCAAATTCTCCGTTGGCGACAGCGGGAACTCCTTCCAGCCCTTTGAATTCAGCAGCCATCACCATATCGGGCGTTTGGTCTGCTGAAATTCCCGCGAGCAAAATAATTCCGCTCACAAGCAGCGCCTGATTCTTCGGGAGTTTTGCGTTGGAGACATTCCGCAAACCGATTTCCTTCACATCCTGCGTTTCAAACAGTTTGATGGTTTTGGAAGTAACCGGCTTGATGGAATAAATCACCGTGTCCGCCAGACGCAGTTCGCCCTTCCTCAGTCCTTCGCGGATGTGCGCGGGCAGTTCGTGGAAATGTTTTTCCATTTCCGCGCGGCTGCCTCTGCTTGCAGGCGGAAGCGCAGTGAGGCGGTTAAACATTCGTCCCCTTTTGAGAGGATTCATTTTGCGGAGTGTGCTGAGAAAATCACCGAGAAGTTCCTCATTCTCTCCGTCCAGTCCAAGCAACGCTCCTGCGTTGTTGTACTCTTCTGTTGCTTCTAAATTTCCTAACATAGTTTTGAGTTTTAGTGGTTAATAATAATTGTTGATTTACTTTTTAAAAGTTTTTTTCGCTGGGGTCAATGTCTCCGACTTCTTCATTGGAAATTTCTCCCGTTGAATTTTGCTTCTGCAAAGCGGCTGCGCCCGCATCGGCAACCTGCTTTTCAATTTTGTCAAGCGCAGTGAGGTCAAGTTCTTTTCCTTCTCCCAACTCTTTGTTTTCAGGGTAAGTGAAATACTGAACATCGCCAACGCCTTTTGTGGATTCATCATTTTTCTTTTCCTCTTTGCTCTTGAGAACTTTGTCAAGGAAAAGTTTTTCTTTGAAGGTGTCTTTGAAATTCATTACCCGGTCTTTCGCTCCTTCAATCATTCCTTCAAGACCTTCTTCTTTCTCCACACCTTTCATCTGCTCATTAGTTTGCTGATAGCCGTTTGCCGCCATCATTCCGATTCCGAAAACCGAGGCGAGACGGCTTTTGTAATAGTGACCGAGACCTGTTACTGCGGCTCCGATTAAGAGCGAGGCGCGACCGATGGCTGAACCCGCAACTCCTCCTGCGACTACGCCAATCACCACATCTTTCAATGTTTCAATGGCGGTGTTTTTCAGGTCGCCCTTCGTCTCCAAATCTCTGGTAATGTTTCCGAGCAGGGATTCTTTCTCCGCTGCTTTTTCGTATGAATTTTTTTTCATTGTGTATAGTTTTAAATGGTTTGATTTACTTTTTGATTACACCGATTACATCAATGCGACTTCATCTTTTTTTTTGTGAGAATATTTTTTCTTTTTCGTTCCCGATAATTGCTTCACAGGTTGATTTTGCTCTGCGGGATTTTCTTTCTTCTGTCCCGTTACCACACGATAACCGACATACAGCAATCCCAATCCTCCCGCTCCCCACAAAGTCGGCTTGAGCCATTTTTTGTTTTTGTCCCAGAATCCTTTTTTTGTTGAGCCGTCATCTGTATTGCTGCTTGTGCTGTCATCCGTTGCGGAATTATCAGTCGCAGTTTTTTCGGCAGAAGTTTTTTCTGTTTTGTCGGTGGTCGTTGCATCGGTGTTTTTGCTGTCGGCATTCGTATCCGCAGGAAGATTTTTTCCGTCATCGCCTTTGTCGGTGTTTTCAAAATCCTTTGAACCCTCTCCGCTTTTTTTATGAAAAATATTTCCGACACTTTTCAGAAGTCCTGCAATGGCAGCGAGCGCGCCTGTTGCGGCTGTGATGGAGGCAGCGGTCACCGGTTCTCCGAGCGCACCGAGTTCTTCCATGCCTTCCACATTTTCGGAGCGGTACATTTCTTCTCCGAGCAATTGAGAGAGCGGAGTTCCTTCGTGCATTCCGAAAACATTTTCGTCCGGACGAAATTCCTCTCCGAGTCCGTTCACTTCGTGATGCTTGTTTCCTTTTCCTTTGAGAATCGCTTTTTTGAAATTCTCCGGCTTGCCTCCCGCTCCGTAGTAAATCTGTTCCAGTTTGTCTTTTATTTTTTTCAGGTGTTGTAATTTCTCCATATCAATTCCTTTTTTCTTCGCATCTTCATCGCTGAGGTACGCCCATTTCAACCGCTGTGCGATTTTGAAAATGTTGAGTTTCATGGAAGCGAGAACTCCGTTCCGCAGAAGAATGGTTGCGGGATTCACGCGGTTGGCGAAGTGAAGTCCTTCCCTGAGAATGTCTTTCAGTTTTTTTCTTCCGAGACCATCCTCGTTTTCAGTTCCGCTTAAGTAGTGTAAGTCCATTGGTGTGTCTTTTATTTCTGTGTATGGTTCTTCGTAATTGTAATGGTTCACCACGCAGTCAATCGTGATGTGTTTTCCGTTGGCTCTCGGCACGATTGGATATATGTGCTGGAAATAATCCTGCTTATATCTTGCGATGCGAAGCGAGTGCGGTATTTTCAGATTCGTCAGAATGCTGCTGATGAATACCGTGTAGCAGTCGCAGTCCACGCCCCGGTGACGGTCGTGCCATGTTCTCGCTGGAGAACGGATTTGCTCCAATCCGTCCGCATCTTTATGGTAAGCGATGTGCTCATAAACAAAATGCCAGATGTTTCGGCAGGTTTCGGGAACGGAATTTCCGCGAAGGAGTTCTGCAATTTTTTTCGTCTGACCGAGTGTTTCATTCACCACTTTCGGAATGAACTTCACCGTGTCGGAAACAGTCGCTCCTTTTTTCACTGTCACTTCGTTCAGGTCCGCAACAGGAAAAAGATGGTCGTATTCCAACCCGCTTTTTATTTTCCGTTTTGTTTTCGCTTCCATTTTAATTTTTCAGAATTAATTGTTCCGCTTTTTCATAGGGAAGTTTTTTCCATCCCAAGTCAATCGTGGAAATCGTTTTTGAAGTGAGTTTCACCGACTCACCGTTCAACAGTGATGAAATCATTCCTGCGCTCGCGGAGAATACATTGCGCGGTGGGATTTTTATCATAATCGCTTCCGCAACCGCTTCTCCGTAGGCGGGAATCGTAATGTCTTTGTCCACCACCTGTGAACTTCCGATGGTGGTCCCGCTGTCGGCAGGATAAATGAGTTTGATGAACGGAAATTTTATTTTGAATTTTGTGCGCGTTGGATTTTTCAGTTGCACATCCACGCGAATCACCAATCCGCTCAAATCCAGTTTGTGAATCTTTATGCTTGCGAAGGATTCCAATTCCACGCTCGTGCGCTTCAGGCGGAAAAAATAGGTGAGTCCTGCAATGGCTCCGCCAATGATTCCCGTTCCGATTATGGTTTTCTTCCAACTCATTTTTTGTTTTTGATTTTGTCGCTGATGTAATCGCTTGTGATTTTGAAAGTCATCCAGATTAAACCACCGATAGCAGCTTTGAGGGCGTACTCGGCTAAACTTGAAGAATCAAGGTTGGCAAGGAGTACCGCCCCCGTTAAAAAAATGTTCGTGCTGCTATCGCTGGTCGTCATATGATTTTTTGTTTCCATTTTTTTTCAGAATGATTTTTTTTGAATCACGCTACAAAGAAAATACAAGGGGTTTTTATGATTTCGACTTAATCTGAGTTTGTCTTAGTTTGTCTTAAACATTCCGACTTCGTTGAAAACATTCTGACTTTTTCGCAACAGATTTTTTCATTCCACCTCAATTGTGTAAGGAACACTCAGGTTTTCAAAAATGATTTTCACCTGCGGAATGGTGTAGTAGCGACCTTTCCGCTCTCCCACTTCGTCTTTAAATTCGTTAATCCATTTTTGCAGAGTTTCTCTGCACACTCCGTAAATCCTCGCTAACTCGGATATGGTATAGGGTTTTACCATCACGGTTTGTTTGGGCAGTTGTTTTTGTTTTTGCGTATTCATTGGAAAAATTTTATGCTGTAAAATGAAAATGATTTAAAATCGGGTTGAGTGAAAATGCTTCTCCGCAGTTTTCGCAAATGGAAATCTCTTTTCTCCTCTCAAGATTTTTGAGATACCATTCTTTTGTTCCTGCAAAACCTTTCGGGTTTAATTTGTTGAGCCAGATGCAGGGATGCGGAATGTAACGGTGAGAAAATCTGCTCACATATTCTTTCGCAAGAAGAATCCGCTCACAGTATCCTGTGAAATGTTTGTGGGCTGTGGCGGTGAATTTTTCCGCAGGAATTTCTTCGTAGTATTCCTGTATGTAGAGTTTAGAAATTTCAACTTCCGCTTCGCTGAAAGGAAATCCGCTCCACAAAATAGTGTGAGCGAAATCCCATGTGGCATCGGTGAGCAATCTGATTGCCGCAGGATGCACTCTGAATTTTTTTTGATTAGTTTTCATATTGTTTTTTATTTGTTCGTGAATGATTCGTGATGAATTCGGGAACAAAGGAATGGCGGAAAAAACTGGCGTCTTCCGATAGATTGTCCAAACTGTATGCGGATGGTTCAAATGGTAGTCAGTAGGTCCTAACCGCACTCAGATGGTCGTGACCGCTACTAAATTGTCGGAAGTAAAAGTTAATCCGACTTAATCTTTGTAATTCGGATTAAAAAAATAGGAGAGAAAAAAAATAACCCTGAGGGATTCGGGGCTTCAAGAAAAGTTTTACTCTAAATACGAAATGTGAATATTCACTGGGTCCTCAATAGACAATCTTGAATATACATTTCTTGGTGGAATAGATTTTCCATCATTTCCACTTATAGAAAAAATTAATGATTTTGTTTTTAATGACACGACAAACCACTCTATGCCACCAAATTGTTTTGCAATAGTTTCTGCTTTGGGGTTAAAAATTTTGGGTGAAATTTTAAATTCACCACCTTTAACAACCAATTTTCCAATAAGATAAACATGAAAGTAAATATATTTAACTCCTAATTTCTTTAAAGGTATTTTTGTGTCTCTCTTTGAATCAAATTCTCGATTTAAAATTGGAAATCTATTAAGTGCCGCAGGAAGAAAATATCCCAAATTAGTCCAATTAAAATCCGAATAAAATTCTTTCCCTTTTAATTGACCCCAATGGTCAGATTTTTTTTCCATACTTTTCGGTGAAGAAATCAAATGATGACTTGAAGCATGATAAGAAAAATGGTCTATTTCTTGGTTCAGCAACTTTTCACCGCTAAATGAATATGTAACGGTTCCTTCTTTTTCAACTTTATCAAATTTTAAATTTTGAAATCGCCCGCACTGATCTTATCATCGACCTACGCCAACATTATTATCATACGAGCTATGATTTTAAATTTTTTGGCAAACATCTAGGCGACTCCCGCGCCTCAAAATTAGA
>JACQAL010000057.1 GCA_016195025.1 Bacteroidota bacterium
AGAACAACATTATTATTTGCGATGAGTGTTTTTGTAAGCCGAGCTTACGAACTACTCACCCACGAAGTGCAACTTCGCGGGTACTCAACTATACAAAACAGCTTAGCGCGTACGGGGGACTCGAAATTTCTTTGCGATTCATGTCTCCGAATCCTTACGGGGGCTCGGGTTCAAGTGCTAATCCGCAGTTTAAGCAGTAAATTTTTTTTCATTGTTAATACTTTCCTTGTAATAATTTTCGCTGAGCAAATATTTTTTGGAACTTTGACTTTAACAAATTTTATTTCAACTGTTTTATGATTCAAAAAACCATACTGATTCTAATCATCCTGTCGGTTTGTGTTTTGAACTGTTATGCGCAGGGCAAAGAAACAACCGATTTGCAGCGCATCAACTTAACCGGAAAAGTGAAGAGTATTCATCTGACTGCCTACGAGAATACAGCATGGAGCGATAAGCCCGCGAAATGGACAATGTTGCACAAAGCATATCCTTGCATATATGATTTATCTGCTGACATGAATGAGTTTTTGTCATTTGATAACAAAGGACGAACTACCGAGAAGAAGCATTATTACGAAGACAATAAAGAATACAAAACAATCACAAAGTACGATGTTAGCGGAAACAAAATCGAAACCATAGATTACAGGCACGACACCATAACCGGTAAGATAACATACAAATATGATGGCAACGGGAAAATAACGGAATCATCTTCTTATAACGAAAACAAATTACGGAAAAAGATAATTTACAAATACGACACCAAGGGAAATACAATTGAGGAAAACGAATTTGATGACAAGGAAAAACCGTCAGGCAAAATAATCTGCAAGTATGATGATAAGGGTAAGATGATTGAAAAAGACAATAGCAATGCAAAAGGAATGGTAACTTCTAAAAACATATACACGCATAACGAAAAGGGGATTCTCACTGAAGAAAATTTTTATGAGCCGAAAGACAGTTTGAATAAGAAAATAAAATACGATGACAATGGAAATAAAATTGAAGATTGTAGTTATTACAAAAATAAAATGACATCAAATGTTACTTATCAGTATGACAAAAAAGGAAATATGCTCGAATCCATTGAGCACAACAAGGATGGAAGCATTTACAGGAAATGGACACACAAGTATGATGACAAAGGAAATAAAACGGAAGAAAGGATATGGTGCTGTGGCAGCAGCGGTGAATCCTCCGCAAAGGAGTTTGTAAAATATTTTAAGTATGACAATAATGGGAATGTCATTACAATAACCGATTATCGTTCGGGTATGGATAAAAAACCTACGGAATATAAATTTGAGTATGAATACGACACGAAAGGAAACTGGGTAAACCGAACCACTGTCTTCAGTGATTTCCCGGAAGTTGCTCCGCACCCGCAATGCAGAATGGAAAGAATAATTACATACTATTAATTTTTTGTATCACATGAAAAAAATAACCATCCTAACAGGAACCATCGGCTTGCTGGTGTTTTCACAAAAAGCGGAAGCGCAAAAAACAGCAACAGGCAGTTCGGATAATCAGAATAGTATCTGGTCGGCTTCGAGCATTTATTTTCAGGACCCGTTTTCCGCTATAGATTTTTTTGACCGGTATTATAACACTGACCCAACATCTCCGCGCACTTACAACCGCGATTCATCTCACTGTGTCGCTGCCGAAGGGCATTCAACGCGCGGTTCTCTTTCATCTCTGATTTTTGTTCTTGTAAATACGGCAAAGAAGGGAACGGTCCCGGTTTATGATTACGATATGGATAATGATGGTCCCTCTTCTAAAAAAATTCCTTTGAAAGAAATAAAGGAGTACGGAATACACCGAGATAGTGTTTTTCAAATTAATCCCCAAACAGGTGAAGGAGAAATGATGCTTAAAGCGGACACGCTTCCTATGAAAATGTTCAAGGCGCTTAAAGTTAACCAGGAGTGGTACTGGAATGCTAAAACAAATAAACTTGAAGTAATCATTACGGATGCTGCGCCATTGCATTGGAAGTTGGATGATATAGGAGAGTTACGCGCTTTAAAAGCGATGTGCTATTTTAAATTTGTGGAGCGAGCCATTTTTACAAATCCGAATCATAAAGTATTTTCTCAGGACATAGTATGGGCAGGCAGAATATCACAATCGCTGATGATTAACGATAAAGATTTTTTTAAAGAACACAATGAGGAACTGACCGGAATGAAATTGGCTCCGGCAAATTTAGCAGAGTGTGTTCAGGGAGATTGGTATTGCAACCGCTCGTATGAAGGACAAACCATGTTACTAAAAACAATGTTCATTCCCGAGGGAGAGAAATTATCTTTCTGGATTTTTAAAGCGGCATACATCGGGGCGCTGCAAGTGTATGCTGACAAAGATGGCGCACCGGATTTTACAAAAAAACTTTCTGTCGAACAGATTAAACAATGCTGTGTAAAAAATATAGAAGCAATCATGGATGGGAATGCTACCGTTGTTCATGATACAATTCGCGTTGAAGATGCAAGCGCTTTGCGTGTGAACCAGGATTGGTATTTTAATAAGGCGACCTTCCGGCTTGAATCAAAAATTACGAGCGTGGCATTGATGATGGATAGAACCAATGAATATGGCGAACGAAAAGGATATGAAATTTTATTTTGGGTAAAGTTCTGACACATGAACGCTACACAAAAAAAATTCCGTTCGGTGTTTGTGCCAGACGGAATTGAAAACAATTTTTTAAAACAACCTTACTTCACTTCGCTCTTCGGCTTCTGCATTTTTGCAGTTTTCGTTTTCACGCCCTTGTGAATGCCTTTGTGTTTTCCCTTGTCCTGAACTTTTCCTTTTGCATGCGGCATGGAAGCAACAAAGCGAAAATGGTGCTTGCGGTGCGCGGAAAAATAGAAGTGCTGAAAGCATATTTCTTAATCGGCTCGGAAATGAAATTTATTTCGCACGGCTTTTATGCGCTGGTGAACGATAAAATGGAAGAGGTGTGTAAAGCAATATCGACCATCGTCTTACTCAACCAAGCACTCCGAAAACAAACGGCATGGTGGAACAAGCCAATGGCATCATCAAGTCAAATACCATTCTCAGAGAGCGGTATGCCTGCAAAGAAGCAATGAAAACAGACCTGATGAAATTCCTTGTCTTTTATCTTCTTTACAGAAGGCACGGAAGTTTGAAAAAAGAACTGAATGTTAAAACACCTTTTGAGGCGGTTTTTTTATTTCCCCAAGAATCAACTTTAAAGATTTGCGGGCAGCCATACTGTAAAAACTCCTTCCTGAAAAATATTTCTGGTTTGTTTATGGAATCATCTGTTTCCATACATCATATCCCTAAACAACCAATTAAAACAAAATCAAATGAAAAAAGTAATCATCACTGCCCAAGAGTTATCACGGCTCATTATCCTGCTCGCAACTTCGAGCAATCTTCCGAAAATTGTGATTTCACGCACCTACAAAAAACTGAACACTCCTGACCTGGGCGCATTCGCACATGACACCGTTCATTTTACTGGCGACCCCGATGCCACCGCTCCGCCCGTATCTGACGGCACGCTGCAAGCCAAAGCAACTTCCCTGCTCACCGATTACGGCACCTGGCTCAAAACAAAAGACCCGGCATTGGAAAAGCAAATCAAGAGAAAGCGCAACGACCTCATTCTGCAATTGGATAAAGATGCCGACTACCTGCAGGGGGTGGCAAGAGATGTGGCGGTGGCGGCAGGCGATGTTACGGCAGGCGAAGCGGTGGTCATACGCATTGGCTTTACGCTGAAAAAGAGAACAGGCGGCAAAAAACCCGACTTCGGAGTGATTGCCTCCGGACCCAACTTTGTGCAGTTGCACTCAAAAAAAGCAAAGAAAGGAAACGAAGGGCACATGTGGAGATATGGCATCACCACTGCAAAAGGAACTCCGCCTCCGCAGCCGGGGCTCATCACTCACTTTACTCTTGAAACCGATGTTATATTACACGACCTTCCGAGCAATACCGTTATTGGCATACAGCATACCAGCGTGCTGCCCGTGAGTCATACCAAAAAAACCAGCGCAAAAACCAGCAAAACGGCAACCGCAACTCCATTGAGCAAGGCGAAACACCCGCTCTTCAGCCACACGAACCCCGACCCTTATAATTGGACTGACTTTATTTATGTGGTAATTCAGTAAGAAACTCTCCCCGTCCTGCGGACACCCCTCTCTTTTAGCAAGAGAGGGGGAAGAGGGCGAGTTCCTCATGTGGCAATGTTGGCCACTCATGTAATAGTCGCGCAGGTTGTTATAAGAGAAGCATAGGTTGTTATAATAGTCGCGCATACTATTATAAGAGTCGCGCAGGTTGTTATAAGAGAAGCGAAGATTATTCTAAGAGCAGTGAAGGTTGTTAGAAGAGAAGCATAGGTTGTTATAATAGTCGCGCATACTATTATAAGAGTCGCGCAGATTGTTACAGCAACAGCACAGGTTGTTAAAGGAGTCGCGCAGATTGATACATGAGTAGCAGCGATTGATGCATGAGTCGCGCAGGTTGTTACAGATATTCAGTGTTAACCACAACCGCACTAAAGACATTTCTCCGTAGACAATTTAGCGGTTGACGGTTGAACTTTCTGACCAAAACAAAGGACAAATACAGCGACCATTTCTCGCTTCGTGGACAGGTACGCAGGTAGCGGACAGCATTTCAAAACAACATATAATAAGGTAGCGGGACAGTTACTTTCTCAATTAGTCATTGCACAAGCACAGACAGCATTACAATTTCTCCGCAGGACAATTTTACAAGCATGAAATAACTCCGCAAATGCAAAAGAGCCCCGATGAAGAATCTGGGCACATTTGCACTTGCTCAATCACACGAAGAAAAAAATATTAGCAACAAAAATAAATAACAATTAACCCAACCATTTTTCTTATTTTAGTATCTATGTTTAAAAGGAGGAATACTTTGTCACTTAATAGCGAAGAACAACTTATCAATGGATGCATTGAGCAAGACACGGCATCTCAAAATAAAATATATAAATTATTTGCGCCTAAAATGTTTACAGTATGTATTCGATATTCAAGAAACAGAGAAGATGCTGAAGATACTTTGCAGGAGGGATTTATGAGAGTGTTTAATAACATAAAAAGTTTCAGGCATCAGGGATCATTTGAAGGATGGATGCGAAGAATTATAATTAATGTAGCGATACGAAAATATAAAGACAAATCGAATTTATTTACTGTAATTAATATTGATGCGATAAATTGCGATACTTATTATGAGGAAAATACATTGAGCGAAATTAATTCGAAAGAGCTGCTTAAACTTATTCAGGAATTGCCTGAAAAATGCAAAATGGTTTTTAACTTATATGTATTTGAAGGAATGAAGCACAGCGAAATTGCTGAGTTGCTGGGTATAACGATTGGAACATCCAAATCAAATTTATTTGACGCGAGAGAAATTTTAAAACAGGAAATTGCTAAAACAGAAACTATTCAGATGACAGCTAACGCATGATGGACGAAAACAACATAGACGATTTGTTCAGAGATAATGTTGAGCCGTTGAGAATAAAACCTCCTGAAAAAATTTGGAGTTCACTGGAAGCATCTTTAGAAAAAAAGAAGACAGCGGTTTATAAAAGAAGGGTATTTTATTTTCAAACACTCTCGGCTATTCTTGCTGTAGCGTTGATATTCATACTGTCATATGAGTATTTTAATGCTTCAAAAAATGTTTCTGCTAAAAGCAATGAAATAAATGAAATATCAGCGAAGAAGAATGTAATAAATACTTTAGTTGCAACGAATGAGGATAATTCACAGAGTAATAATTTATCAGAAAATAATATTACTGTAAAGGGAAAAAAGACAAATGCGGAGATTATTCATTCTAAAGAAGTGTTTGAAAAAACAAAGTCAAAAAAATCTTTTTATGATGAAACGATAAAAAGAAATTTGGTTTCAGAAAATTCAGAAGTCAAAAAAGAAAATAATCTGGAAAGCAATTTATCTAATGAAAAAAACATTAAGAACAATGATGCAAATGAGATTGCAAAACAAAATCAAACTGCACAAGAAAATATTATAGTGAAAAATGATTCGGTGAAAATAAATTTAGGCAAAGCAAACAAAGATTCATCAGAGAAATCGGAATTGAAACAAGAAACTGTTTCACAAAATGATTCATCTGCAAATAATACAACTGAAGGTTCAAAAACAAATCAAAATTTCTTATCTCATATCTCAATTTCTGCCTTTTTCTCACCTGAATATGTACAACATTACTTGAGCAACAGCAATTATAAAAATGATTTCAATAAAAATGAAAACCCTGATTTTTCTTATACTGCTGGAATAAAATTAGGATGCGATTTGAATAAGTATTGGACACTGCAATCGGGAGCATTTTTTTCTTCTTTATCGCAGAATATAAAACCAACAACACTTTTTGCAAAGAACGGCTCTGACGGTTCACCACATTATATGATGCCAACATCGTATGGAACTATTGAAGTGCCTAATTCTTCTTCGATACCGAAAGAAGGGGACACAACAGACAGCTATTCATGCAAACAAACTTTTCATTTTATTAGCATTCCTTTATTGCTGAAGTATAAGATACAATCGGGAAAATTAAATTACTATTTATTTTCAGGAGCAACTTTCAATTTGTTGATTGCAGATAAAGTAAATATGCAACTGGAACAAAAACATGAAACGATTCAGAACGGCACAAATGGCTTGAATAAATCAAATGCAAGCGCGATATTGGGCGCAGGCGTTCAGTATAACATAAGAAAATTTAATTTATATCTTGAACCTGCATACAGAAGGTCGGTTACTTCAATCACCAAAAGGATTTATGCGAATTCCTATCCTTATTCATTCGGGTTATCGCTGGGCATAGGTTATCATTTTTAAGGAGCAAATAATTTTTTTTACATCTTCCCAACCATTTCACATTTTATTGTATCTATCTATATGTAACTCATAATTTATCATTAACCAAACAATTTCAAAATGAAAACAAAAATCTTTCTTTCGATTTCAGCGATTGCGCTGATGTTTATTTTTTCGTGCAAAAAAGGTGACACTGGACCTGCTGGCGCTACAGGTACAGCTGGAGCAGCAGGTAATGCAAATGTGCAGACCTACACTTTCAGCGTTACAAGTGCTTCATGGGCGGCAGATACTGTTGACCAAGAATGGAGTTCAGATTATACATTGCCTTCTGCTGCAAATGTCAGCGGAGCTGTTTTATGTTATGCTCAGGATGGCAGCAATTGGTCTGCACTGCCTCATGTTGATTACGGAGTGGCATTTTCTTTTAGTTATGACCCTTCTACAAAAATCATAGAGGTAGTTGCTGCTGACGCAAAGGCTGCTTCAATGGTTCCTAATCCGGGTGCTATGACTTTCAGGGTGGTTACAATTCCTACGGCAAAAGTTAAAGCAAATCCAACACTTAATTGGAAGAGTTACGAAGAAGTAAAGACAAAATTTAATCTTTAATAGGACTTACACAGAAGTTTATTTTTGCCACAGATTCACAGATTTTTTCTTTTTTGACAAGTGAATCTGTGGCTTATTTGTATTTCTTGCGTAGACAAAGTGGTCAATGGACAGCGTGTGACGATACACCATCTTCCAAACCCGCAAGGTCAAACCCATTCCGCAAACTACTTCAAGGTAAATTCATTTTATTGTTTGCGTAAAGAGTTTGCCCTTGCTGTGCTTTTCGGCAAACCGACAACTTTTCACTCCGTAAATTTAAAACCATCTCAACAATTAACATTTTTCTCAGCAGACAATTCCGCAGACAGACAAGAAACATGACGGGTGCGGATGTGGTTAACAGCGGGCTTGCGCAATGCGGGCAACATCGGTAAAATAAAGTTCCCGCATTTAATTATCTTTGTTCCAGCGGACAGCGAAGTGCTCCGAAACCCCGCACTTCGCAAGCCCGCGGAACGTTAGGTGCAACCCTTTCGCTTCGGGGACAGCCCCGCAGTAACTTGACAGTAGGGACAAAAGAAACCCACCCACAAAAAAATATTTTTAAACATTTGCTTAAATAAGAAATATTATACTATCTTTGTGGCGTAATAGTGATGTAACAATAATTCAAAACAATAAAAACAATGACAAAAGAAACATGTATCCGAGTGTATGCCGACCCTGTGCAAATCAGGGAATGCAGAAAAAAAGTCGCACAAAATGAAAAAACATTTTCTCAACTTTCAAATATTCTTGCATTAGCAGGGAGCGATGTTCGCCTGAAAATTTTATTTATGCTGGAAGAAGAAGATAAACTCTGCCCCTGCGATATTGCAGACATTCTCGGAATGACAGTTCCCGCAATATCACAGCACTTAAGAAAAATGAAAGACGGGAATATTATTGAATCGCAAAGAACAGGGCAAACTATTTATTATTCGCTCAGGGAAGAAAATCTGAAAATCCTAAAACCATTTTTCAAACACATTACACAATCTATTAAGGAAGAAGTAGTATGAGCGGAGAAAAAACATCAAAAGGACTTATCGGTGCTGGTATTCTTACCGCCATCGCAGCGTCTTTATGCTGTATAACTCCCGTGCTTGCATTAATCGCAGGCAGCAGCGGGCTTGCTTCAACTTTTTCTTGGCTTGAACCCGCAAGACCTTATTTAATAGGTATAACTATTTTAGTAATTGGCTTCGCTTGGTATCAGAAATTAAAACCAAAGCCAACAGATGAATGTGGTTGCGAACCTGCCCGTCCGGCAGGCGGGGAAGATGAAAAACCAAAATTCATTCAGTCAAAAACATTTTTATCTATCGTAACAATTTTTGCAGCACTGATGATTGCCTTTCCGTATTACTCGCAACTATTTTTCCCCAACAATGAAAAACAAATAATCATCATTGACAAATCTAATATTCAAACAGCAGAATTTACAATCAGCGGAATGAATTGTGAAGGATGTGAAGAAGAAGTAAAGCACGAAGTCAATCAACTCAATGGAATTGTAAAAGCCGATGTATCCTATAAAAATGGAAATGCACAAATTCAATTTGATAATTCAAAAACAAATGTATCTGAAATTGAGAAAGCAATAAACTCAACAGGATATACAGTTACAAAATCAGAAATAACAAAATAAAATAACAATGCCTGTTCAGGATATAAATGATGAAGAAAAAATATTCAATCCCCAAAAAATGGGGTGCTGTGTTGACATTTCAGGTTTTATTATAGAAAACTTGCCTCAGAAACTAATTAATAAACTCGCTGGCAAGCCAATAAGCGAAGGCGAGGACATCATAAAAGAATTTTTTAATCCAAAAGAAAAAATGATTATTAAATGGTCAAAAAAATAGAATCAAAAACTAAATGAAAATGAAAAAAATAATTCTTGCATTCCTCACGGTTTTTTTATGCGGATGCGCTTGCTGTAAAAAAGCAAAATCCGAAACAATTACATTTTATGATGTCCCGCTGGTTTGTGGTGCGGCTCCCGAAATCGGCTGCGGAAGCCGTGCAAAACCTGTCTTGCTTGAAATGGAAAAAAATCCTTCCATCAAAGAAGCGTGGCTCAATCGTGCGGGAACTGTTTATGCGATCGTGTGGGCTAACGCAGATAAAACTGATGAAACTGCAAAACCGATTTTTGAAAAATATAAAGTTGATTTCAAAAAACTCAATAATAAAGAAGCAGAGAAATTATCTCCGGCATTTCGTTCAACTGGAAAATGGTATCGCGGTGCGGATGTGGATAAATTAAGTATTGAGGAAGCAGGAGTAATCGCAAAAGACGCAGTAACATTTGCGTTAAAAGATAAATTGCTCAACGAACAGGAAGCAAGCACCATTAGAGTTGAAATGGAAAATTATTTAAAAACAGAATTGGTAAAAGTCAGAACCGTTGACGAACTCTATGGCAATGAAGGAACGAAAAAATTCAAAAATGATTTGTCAGGCATTATCGCCAAAACAATCGGAAAGGAAAGAGCCGACAAAATAACAGAACTCTATATGCAGAAAAAATCTTTTGAAAAGAAAGAAAAGAAATCCTGCTGCGATAAGAAAACTGAAAAAGACGCTTGCTGTAAAAAGAAATAAACCATGAACAAAACAATCATATTACAATCTGTAATCACCTGTCCGAATTGCGGACACAAGAAAGAAGAAACAATGCCAACGGATGCCTGCCAGTTTTTTTATCAGTGTGAAAATTGCAAAACACTTTTAAAACCAAAAGAAGGCGACTGTTGCGTATTCTGTTCCTATGGTTCACTTCCCTGTCCGCCCATTCAGGAAAGCGGAGGAAAAAAACATTGTTGCTGAAAATATTTTAACAATAAAAACAAACAAAATGAAAACAAAAATCTTTACTCTTCTTACAGCACTTGTGCTTAGCGCATCTTTTATGAATGCTCAGACAAGTTTTACTTTTTCCTGCTCACAGACATTTGATACTTGCAGTGGAAGTTGCACGCTGTATTATATGTGCAGCGTTACAAACAACACGAGCAATACGATTAGTGTTACTCAAATTATTCAATCAACAAATTGCCCTTCGGGCTGGTACACGACCATGTGCAATGTCAACGGCTGTTTTCCTTCTTCCGTTACCTCAAATACATTTACGGTCGCAGCCAATTCTTTCGAAACAGCAACGTATCAGATTCATACCAATACAAATTTAGGTACAGGAACTGCTCAGGGAAGATTTGAAAATGCCGCCAATACCAGCGATGGAATTTCATTTACACTCACGGGTGTGAATGGAAGTTCAACAGGCGTTGCATCTTTTGATAATTCAAATTTAACCCTCTCTCAGAATTTTCCTAATCCTTTTTCAGAAAGCACAACGATTAAATACGATCTCGCACAGCCGGATGGAAAACTTATTATAACAGATGTTTTCGGAAGAAGGATTCATGAATACAAATTAAACAATGTATCAGGAGAAGTCATTGTTAATGAAATGAAGTCGGGAATTTATTTTTATTCACTTTACAGCAACGATAAAATGATTTCAAAAAATAAAATGCTCGTTCAATAACTCAAACTAAAAACTCAACACAATGAAAACAAAACTTTTTATTCCGCTCATTCTGCTTGCAGCAGCGTTCACAATGGTAATCTCCTGCAAGAAGAAAAAGCAGGAAGCGCCAACGGTTCCCTTGTCCTACACAAGTTTAAAGGCACAAAAGGATACCATATTTGTGGGCAACTCAATTCAAATAACCGCAACTGCAACTGGTGACAACATCACCTATTCATGGGCGTTAACTACTAATCCTCAAGGGGGAAGCAGTATGGGTGATATTATCGGAGGAGGCGCAACCATTACCTATGGCACATCTCCATGCTGTTCCGGGTGGAATACTATTACCTGCAAAGTTTCAGATGGGGCTAGTTCACAATCAAAAAGCGTAACCATCGTGGTGAAAGAACCATAATAATTTCTCAATAATATTTTTTATCAATAAACATAAACCCCTAAAACCAATTACCATGAAAAAAATTTACACATTTTTATTTGCAGGTGCAACGATGCTTTCGCCTGCATTCGCTCAACCAATTATTAAAGTGGAAGGAGGAGCCGACCACACTGTGATTTTAAAATCCGATGGCACAGTTTGGTCTTTTGGCAGAAACACGAATGGTCAGCTTGGCGATAACACAACAATAAACTCTTCAACTCCCATTCAAGTTCACGGGACTGGAAATGTGGGATTTCTTACAGGAATCATTGACATCGGTGCCGGCTTAAGACACAGCATGGCATTGCGCAATGATGGAACTGTGTGGACCTGGGGCGACAATGCCGATGGTCAGATTGGAGATGGAACCAACACTGCACGTTTAACTCCTGTCCAAGTGAAAGGATTGGGTAATGTTGGCTTTCTTATGAATGTTACAAAAATCAGTACATCAAAAAGAGTTTCGTATGCGCTTTTATCTGACAGCACCGTTGCTGCATGGGGAGTTGATTATGCCGGGCAGCTTGGGGATGGAGGAACCACAGCAAGAAATTATCCCGACAGAGTGAAAGGATATAACTTTGTTGGCTACCTGACAGGAATAATTGCGATACGCGGAAATTGTTGTTCGGGCACTGCGCTTAAAAGTGACGGAACAGTTTGGATGTGGGGCGAAAGTCAATACGGACAACTCGGAAGAGGAGTAGTAAGCAGCACTCCTGCGCAAACACCCGATATGGTGCATGGTGTCGGAAATGTTGGAACACTTAACAATATTATAGCAATCGGTGGTGGCAGTTATCATATTTTTGCAATCAATAACAGCGGACAACTTTTTGGCTGGGGGCTTGAAGCAACCGGAGCATTAGGCAATGGAGTCAACTCCGGCAATCAATCTTCTCCGGTGCAGATAAACCTGACGAATGTTGTTCAGGTGGCAGCAGGCGGTGACCCGCTTTCACCTCACGGAATGGCTTTGCTTTCAAACGGACAGATTTGGTCGTGGGGTTACAATGCTTCGGGCGAAGTGGGAAACGGCAATAACGCCAACCAACTTGTTCCCGTTCAATCCACCAGCATAACAGGCACTGTTGTTCAGATTGATTGCGGATGGGAACATAGTTTGATTCGCAAGAGCGATGGCTCTGTCTGCACCGTTGGAGAAAATCAATACGGGCAACTCGGTGATGGAACTTTAATTGACAAAAATGTTTTCACCTGCCCTGCTGTGCTTACTTCTATTTCTGATTATCAAAATCCATCTGAAAATAATTTTGTTTACAATTATCCAAATCCATCTTCTGATTTCACAACAATAAAATACCATCTCAACAGTTCAGATGGTAAAATTGTTATTCGCGATGTTATGGGAAAAGAAATTGAGGAATTTATTTTGAATACCTCTATGGGTGAAATCAGGATGAATAAAAAAACTTCTTCAGGAATATATTTCATTGCTTTATATCAAAATAATGTTTTGGTTTCCACAAATAAAATGATAATGCAATGAAACACTTTTTCATAGTAGTATTGGTTAACTTGTTGTCAGGAGCGGCATTTTCACAGTGCTGCTCCCCGGGCAACCCCGTTGGGGGAACAACCAATATTGGCGTTCTGGATAAAAAAACCCTGCGTGTTATTACTTTCTATCGTCACAGTTATTCCGATACCTATTATTCTGGTGATTCCAAATCCGATTTCTCTTTTGTGAAAAATGCTTCTTTCAATTATGCGGGGCTTGTGCTCGGCTATGGTCTGCTGAAAAAATTAACTCTTGAAACCGAATTAGGTTATTTCATTAACAAAACCCAAACCTATAATATAGAACCTGCTTACACAAACACAGGATTTGGATTTAATAACACAGTGCTCTCTCTGAAATATAATTTGATTTCCAAAACAGAAAAACCTTTTGAATGGACAGTCGGAGCAGGAGCAAAAATTCCCTTTTCAAAAGAATTCCAAATCGTTGACAATTCCGAACTTCCGCGAGATGTTCAACCCTCAACACACGCTTTTGGAATCGTAGCACAATCTTTTCTTTACAGGGGATTTCCTGAAAAAAGGTTACGATTATTTTTCATCAGCCGCTATGAATATAATTTTACCGACACCAAAAATTATATGTACGGAAATGTTCTGTTCTCTTCATTCTTCATTGCAAAAAAATTAGGCACATCAAACTGGACAGCGATATTGCAAACCCGTCATGAGTGGCGCGATTATGATTATAAAGACGCTTCAGACCAAAATTCCAAAATCAATTCTTCAGGTGGAAATTTAATTTTCATTTCTCCGCAAATCAATTACACTGTTGCACAAAAATGGAATCTTTCTCTCCTTGCCGATTTTCCTGTTTATCATTATCTAAACGGCACACAATTAGGAAATAAATTTTCTGTCGCTGTTTATTTGTCAAGGGACTTTGGCGGGAAGTGTGAAGTGAAAGAAGAAGAAAAATTACCTGACTGACAGCAAACAGACAACTTATAAAAGGTTTCTCCCTACCTTACTTCGGAGAAACCTTTTTGCATTTATACCGAAAGTAGTCAGGTTTTCGAACTTCTGGTATTCATCAACGAATACGAATCAAAAACGAATTTACGAATGAAAAAACAAATCCATCCTATTATTCGTAATTCGAGAATTCGTTATTAACGCAAGTTACTACCTTCAATAATGGTCATTTTATATGGATAACATCATGCGAAAAATGCGAATGTATGCGAACACTGCGAACAAAATGCAAAGAAAAAATTCGCGGTGTTCGCATTTGTTCGCGGCATTTGCATTATTTTATCAATTCCTATCATTCAATAGGTGGCAACTTACATTATTAGTAGGAGTTTTTCGGAAATCCGGGTTGTTTCGGTATAAAAGGATAAATTGAATACTCTATCCCCTGTTCTTTTAATGCGGCATGTCGCAATGCCCTTCGTCACCGCGCAGTTTGAAGGTGAGAATGATGCCCGCGAAGGAATACCAGTCCTTCGTAAAAGAATCTCCGCGCTGCCTTCCCGTATCCCTGCCGGCTTCTTTTTTCAAACTCTTGTCGGAAAGCGCAGCCGCCACCGGTCCTTTTTCTTCTTCGAGAAGCACAGGGTCGGGATACGTTCCGCTCACATCATCTAAATAATCGGTAAATGTTTTTCGCAAGCCCCATTCGAAATTAATGCCGATGCGCTTGGCGGTATTTATTTTCATGCCCACGCCAAAGGGAATGGCAAACTGCGTGAGCGAATACGGCTTGGCATCTGAAAACGTGGTGCCCTGCCCTTCGGTTCCCAGCGGCTGAAGATTGTACCATTTGCCCTGGTAATATCCCTGCGGGTCGAAATGAAAAACGGCAATGCCGGCAAACACATAGGGAGAAGTAACCGAAGATTTTTTTCCGGTGGTGTAGGGAAGAAAATTAAATTCTCCTTCCACGGCAAATTCAAGAATGCGTGAACGGAAAGAAAGATTGCGGTTGCGGTGCTGTTCATTTTTCGAATACGCATCATCGGCTTCAATGTTACCCAGCGAAACAATTCCCTTTGCCGAAAAGCGCGTGTTGAAGTTATAGCGGAACAATCCGCCCGCAGCAGGGCGCGTGAAGCGGTTGAAATGCCCGCCCGGGTTCAAATCGCCTAAGTAATAACTGCCGCCAAGAAAAATTCCCAACTCCGCGCTTGAGGGAGAAGTTTTAATGGGATGCGGAACGTACATGCTGTTGTCCTGAGCAGATAAAAAATTCCAAGCCCCAAGTCCCAAGTTCCAAGCCACAAGAAATACTAAAACTAATCGGATATCTTTCATTTTCTTATTTCGTATTTTTTTGCTCTGAATCCCGATTTTTTATTCGGGAC
Organism: Bacteroidota bacterium; assembly: GCA_016195025.1. NCBI lineage: Bacteria > Pseudomonadati > Bacteroidota > Bacteroidota bacterium. Next base: position 15,319 of record JACQAL010000057.1, read on the forward strand.
GTACTATTTCGTTTTTTTGCTCTGAATCCCGATTTATCGCGGACGGAAATTTGACAACGAAGGTAGGGAAAAAATATTGTGGATTGCTAACAATTCAATCCGGTTCAATTTCTCTTATCCGCACCCCACATTAATTTGTTGCGGAGCGTGGAAAGAAAATCGTGGTTCTCTAATTTAACAAGCGAGAGAAGAAATTTTGCCTTGCGGATGGTAAGTTTTCCTGCCGATTGAATATTTTCCGCGCGCGAATCGAGCGAGAGCAAAAAATTCGGGTTGCGCCCTTCCACTTCCAGCGTAATCACATCGCCCGAAGAAATAATAACGGGGCGCACATTTAAATTATGCGGAGCAATGGGCGTGATACTTAAATTATCTGAATCGGGCATTACAATGGGACCACCGCAACTGAGCGAATAAGCGGTGGAGCCGGTGGGCGTTGCCACAATCAATCCATCCGCCCAGTAGGAGTTAAGAAATTTTCCGTTCAGCGAAGCATGAATGGTAATCATGGCGGAGGATTCTGTTTTCTGCACGGCAATTTCATTGAGCGCAAATTTGCAATCGCCAAATAATTTTCCTTTCACATCAAGTTGCAATAACATGCGCTTGTCGAGCGAATAGTTTCCTCCGAGCACCGAATCAACTGCGGGTTCAATTTCTTCGGAAGAAATGCTGGAAAGAAAACCCAGCCGCCCGGTATTTATTCCCATCACGGGAATCTGGGAATCGCGCACGAGCGTTAATGTTTCAAGCAAAGTTCCGTCACCGCCAATGCTAAAAAGAAATTTTGCTTTTCCCCTCAGTTCGCTGTGCCTGGTGAAAACTTTTTTCGCCTTGATTTTTTTTCCCGCACTTTTCAGAAACGGCTCGTAGAGTAAAACATCGGCTCCCGATTTTTCAAGTTTGCGCACAACGCGCAGCAGCGCTTCGGCAGAAGCAGCGGAAGAAACAGCGCGCCCGTAAATGGCAATGGTCATGGCTCAAAGATAAAAGTTTAATCTACTAATTTACTAAGGGCTACCAATGTACTAATGAAATACAAAAATTCAAGTTGTTATTAATGTAAGTTGCCACCTATTGAATGATAGGAATTGATAAAATAATGCAAATGCCGCGAACAAATGCGAACACCGCGAATTTTTCTTTGCATTTTGTTCGCAGTGTTCGCATACATTCGCATTTTTCGCATGATGTTATCCTCGCATGATGTTATCCATATAAATGACCATTATTGAAGGTAGCAACTTGCATTATTAGTAAATTAGTACATATTGGTAGATTAGTAGATATATATTCAGATTCCCGAATCAAAATGCACAAAAAATCCATGTTCGCCCAGTTGATTGAAAGAATATTCAAAGCGGATTACTACATCGTAATAGGTTACGTAATTAATTCCCGCGCCATAGCCGTAAATAAATTTATTGGCGAGCGGATTCATTTTGTAATGCTGTTGGTCGCTGGCATAACCGCCATCGAAAAAAAGTTCGGCATACAGCGCATAATGAAACGTGCTGAACTTATTCAGTGCCGGAACATTTACTGAGCGGACGTGCGGTTTTAAAATTTCGTACTTCAATCCCATTTTCGCAAAGCCGTAACTCTGTCCGTCAACCACATAATATTCATAGCCGCGCACGTAATCGCTCCAGCCCAGCCCGCGCTGCACATAGTAAGGTTGGTTTTTCCCGGGAGAATATTTAACGAACGAACCTTCGGCAAGATAAAACCGGTTGAACAATTTTTCATAGGAGCGGACAGTTAATGAAACGCTCGACACATCTAATTTTTCATCGTGCAGAATTCCAAAACCCAACTGTTTGGCTTCAAACTCCCAGAAATATCCGCGCAGCGGGTAGGGTTTGTTATCACGGAAATCGCTGCGGTAAGAATAATCCACGGCAAAATATTTCATCTGCGTTTCATTGTTCAGCAAATAATCGCTGGAATAATTTTTCAGCGTATCGTTGATGAACACCTGCGCGAACCTGCCTTCGAGATAATGCTTGTTGTGAATTCCATCGCGGTAGGTATAATGAAGTTTTGTGCTGAACTCTTCGCGCACATAGTCATTCGGATTTTTGAAGTAAACCACCTTGTTGTCTTCCGATTTATAAGGCACTTCGCGGTTGCGCGCGTAGGTAAAAGAAACTCCGGCACCGCTCGTTTGCTGTTTGGTAAGATAAGGAATTGTATAGGAGAGCCCGTATTTTTCTGTATAGCCGAACTGAAAATAAAAACTCAACTCTTCTTTTCTTCCCCTGAAATTATCGCGGTTGAGATAGAATCCGTAATTGGCGCGCTGAAAATTTTTTGTTTCCCACCACGTGTTGAAGTTTCTTTCCTGCACTTCAAAAATCGGAACGGGCCAGGTGTACCAGCGCTCCGCAACATTGATTGAGAAGTCAATGTGATTATAGTTGTCAATAACTGTATCCACCTTCACAAAATTAAACAGCGAAGTGTTGAGCAGGTTTTGTTTGATGCGCACAACCAATTGGGGAATTTCTTTTCTCGAAAGAGTATCGCGCAGCGAAAAAGGAATTTCTCTTGTAATGATATGCAGTTTCGTTACTTTGTTTCCCATAACTTTTATTTCATTCACCACCACATAATTTTTCTTCTTTGAAATTTTTGAAGTGTCAGAAATATTTTTCAGGGAATCTCTCTCTTGTGAATGAAGAAAAAATGGTAAAATAAAAGTCAGGAAGGAAATAAGCAGCCGCATTATGCGAAAGTGCGAAAAAGTATTTGATTCGCAGGTTTCAGATATTAAGAAAGTGCATGAACTCTTCGTAGCGCTTTTTCATGTCTTCGCCTAATTTGCTCTGTTGAAAAATGGCTTTCACTTTATAATTATAGCGGCTGAAAGTTTGAACAATCGGAGATAAATCATCTTTGTTAATCTTCAGCGTAACTTCTATTTTAGTTGTATCGGGATGAGCGCTGATGTGCATGTTCAGAATCTTCGCGTCATTGCCTTCCACTATCTGCGCAATTTGCGAAAGCGTATAATCTTTCGTGTTCATTTCAAGAATCATTATGCTGCCGGGTTCGTGCACAAAAGGCATGTTGGCAATTTTCTGAATGATGGAATCGGAAGTAATCACTCCTTTATAATTATTTTCATCATCGAGCACCGCCACCGCGCTCACATTATAATTTGAAATTACTTTCAGCACATCGAAAATGTGATAGTCCTCGCGCACAAACGCTTTTATATAGGACACGCGCATGTGGTCGAGCGTTTCTTTCGGATTGTTTATGTCGAGCATATCGCTGTAAGAAACCAGTCCGACAAATTCTTTATTCTTCACCACCGGCAAATGTGAAACGCGAAAGTCCTCCATCCAGTCAAGAACTTTCCTGCCTGTGTCGGTGGGTTTCAGCGGTGGAACTTCGTCTGTAATCAATTCGTGCGCGAGCATTTTTTTCGCTTTTCAAAGTTAAACGTGCGAAGCGGCAAAATGTTTTAGTCGAAAAAGATTTATAAACATGCCGCTGTTACAAATATACATTTAATATTTTCGTGCCCGCTTGCTACAATGTTCACAAATTTACTGGTAACGAAGTAACGAATCTGATAACGAATATTACGAATGAAAACGAGTATTGATTCGTTAAATTTATAACTAAAATTCGTTTCTTCGTTACCAGAACTGCAATGACAAAATTAAGTGTAAACATAAACAAGATTGCCACGCTTCGCAATGCGCGCGGAGAAAATTTGCCCGATGTGCAGAAAGCGGCAGCGGACATTCAGCGCTTTGGCGCGAACGGAATCACCGTTCATCCCCGCCCGGATGAAAGGCATATTCGCTATGATGACGTGCTCAAAATAAAACCGCTCATCGTCACAGAATTTAATATTGAAGGTTATCCTTCGAAGGAATGGTTGGAATTAGTTTTGAAAGTAAAACCAAATCAGGCAACGCTTGTGCCTGACCCGCCCGGAGTTTTGACTTCAAACGCAGGATGGGATACAATCAGGCACGAAAGTTTTCTGAAAGAAATAATTTCCGAACTGAAGAAAAATAAAATCCGAACTTCTGTTTTCATCGAGACAAATCTGAAATACATTGAGAACGCAAAAAAAGTTAGAACGGATAGAATTGAACTTTACACAGAATCCTATGCAAAGAATTTTTCGCGAAACAAAGTTGAAGCCATCAAACCTTTTATTGAATCTGCAAAACTTGCCAACGAACTCGGAATCGGATTAAATGCCGGTCATGATTTGAATTTAGAAAATCTGAACTACTTTCAAAAAAATATTCCACATTTGCTCGAAGTTTCAATCGGGCATGCGTTGATTTCAGATTCAATATATTTAGGATTAGAAAATACTGTACAACTTTATCTCAGTCAATTAAAATGAAAAAAACTTTACTCATCACTCTTCTGATTTTTACATCTGCCATCTGCCATCTGCCATCTGCTATTGCAGATAATTCTCCTCTCGGTGCGCGCTCTGCAGGAATGGGAAATGCTTCCGTTTCGCTCGCGGATGTCTGGTCGGTGCAAAACAATCAGGCAGGACTTGGCTTTCAGAAAAAATTTTCTGCCGGAATTGTTTACCAGAATCCTTTCCTCATGAAAGAACTCAGCACAAAAGCATTCGGGCTTGCCGCTCCGGTGAAAGGCGGAACTTTCGGAGTGCTTGTTTCCAGTTTCGGCTATTCGCAGTTCAGCCAGAATAAAATTGCGCTCGCGTTCGGAAAATCTTTCGGAGAAAAAATTTCTGCCGGCATCGCGATGGATTATATGTCTATGAAATTCGGTGACGCATTTTACGGAATGAAGAATTTTTTCGTAGCCGAAATGGGAATCCAGGCGAAGCCGCTGAAAAATCTTACGCTCGGAGTTCATGTTTTCAATCTCACAAAAGCAAAACTCGCTTCGTATAATGACGAACGCATTCCCACCATCATGCGCATCGGGATGGATTATAAATTCTCACAAAAGGTTTTGCTCGCGGTGGAAGCAGAAAAAGATATTGACACCAAACAAATGCTCAAAGCAGGAATTGAATATCGCCCGGTGAATGTGCTGTATGTGCGGGCGGGAGTTGCAACAAATCCATCACTGAGTTGTTTCGGTTTTGGAATTAATCTCAAACAATTCAAATTGGATATTTCCACAACGTATCATTCCGCTCTTGGATTTTCTCCGCATGTGGGATTGATTTACGAGTTTGAAAAATCATCGAAAAACGAAAATGATACGAAAATTACGAAATAGAAATTTTTTATTTGTCATTCAATTGTTTCCCGATAACCATCAGGATTCGATTGTTCGATTGTTCATTGCAGTTTTCTGCTTTTTACTTTCTCACGATTCTTTTTCCCAAGACACCATTGATAATTTCATAGAGCAAAAATTGGAAAGCATTGCCGAAGACGCGCAGAGCGAAAACATTGATTACTCAACTTTGCTCGATGTGCTGAATAATTTCAAACTGCATCCGATCAACCTCAACAGCACGAGCAAAGAAGAACTCATGTCTCTCACCCTGCTCGATGAAGTTCAAGTCAACAATCTTCTTGACCATATTGAGAAGAACGGAAAACTGATTTCCATTTATGAACTTCAGAGCATTGACGGTTTCGATCCGCTCACCATTCAGCATATTCTTCCTTATATAGAAGTGAAAGATATTACAGGGCAGCCGCATCTCACTTTCAAAGAAATTCTTCTGCACGGCAATCACCAGATTCTTTCAAGATGGCAAAAAGTGCTGGAGCAATCAAAAGGATTTGATCCTGACACAACCGGTATTTACAAAAGTCCGAACTCGCGCTATATGGGAAGTCCGGATGTGCTGTATGAACGTTATCGTTTCACTTCAGGAACAAATGTGAGCGCGGGCTTCACGGCAAAAAAAGATGCGGGCGAATTATTCTACAAAAAAAATCTGAAGTTTGTTTATCCGCCAAAAGAAGATTCGATTGTGAATTCAAAATTTCATGACGGCTTCAAATTTTTTTCCGCGCATCTTTTTGCTCATAACATAGGTTTTGTAAAAACGATTGCCATAGGAGATTACCAGGTTAACTTCGGGCAGGGATTAGTGGCATGGAGCGGAATTGCCTATAGAAAAACTGCCGATGCCATGGCGATAAAAAAATATGCAACCGGCCTGCGCCCGTTCACTTCCACCATGGTGAATCAGTACATGCGCGGTGCCGCTGCAACGCTGGGAAGAAAATCTTTTCAGTTCACAGGATTTTTTTCGAGAAATAAATTGGATGCCACGCTCATAAAAACGGATTCACTTATTCCCGGAGAAGATGCCGCTGTGTCCGCGTTTCAGACAACAGGTTATTACCGCACTCCCGGAGAATTTGCGGGCAAAGACAACATTACGCAAACAGTTTACGGAGGAAATGCATCTTACCTGAAACGAAAATTTACTTTCGGAGTAACAGGAACACAAACGATGCTGAGCGCTCCGCTTCAGCCGACACCAAGCGCTTACAATCAATTTGATTTTCGCGGAAAGCAACTCACCAACTTCAGTGCGGATTATTCTTTTCTTCTGCACAATTTGAATTTCTTCGGAGAAGCCGCAATGAGCAACAACGGAGGCATTGCTTATCTCAACGGCTGCATTGCTTCCCTCGACCCGAAACTTTCTTTGTCTGTTCTTCACCGCAACATTCAGAAAAATTATCAGAGTTTATTCATCAATGCGTTTGCCGAAGGAAGCCCGCCACAATCCAACGAACAGGGATTATATATGGGAGTTACCGTGAAGCCAACCGGAGCCATCACATTGAATGCATTCTATGATAATTTTATTTTTCCGTGGCTGAAATCATCGGTGAATGCTCCTTCGCATGGAAATGATTTTCTTTTGCAGGCGCAATGGACTCCCAATAAAAAGTTTGACACCTACATAAAATTCCGGACGAAAGATAAATTCACCAACGCAAAATCAGCCAACGAAATTGATTATATCGTGCCCTACGCGCAAACAACGTATCGCTGGAATGCCAGTTATCTCGTTTCTCCTGCGCTTATGTTTCGCAGCCGCGTGGAATATGTGCTGCTCGATAATCCAACGAAAGATAAAGACAACGGCATTTTGCTCTATGAAGATGTGCTCTGGAAAAATATTTTTCACCGCGTCTCGCTCACTTTGCGCTATGCATTATTCGATACCAAAACGTATGACACGCGCATTTACGCGCTCGAAGAAGATGTGCCTGGCGCCTATTCCATTCCGAGTTATTATTATAAAGGAAGCCGCGTGTATGTGATGACCGATATAAAAATTACGCGCAACATTGATGTGTGGCTGCGCTGGGGACAAACGTATTACTCCAACAAAAGCGTAATCAGTTCCGGTAACGATGAAATTGACGGGCACACAAAAACAGATGTGAAGGCGGAAGTGAGAATGAAATTTTAAAATTCAACTGTTACCACATAGCCGTTATGCTTGCGAACATTCAGCACAGAATTATCTTCCATAATAAGGTATTGCCCTTTGATGCCAATTAGTTTTCCTGAAAGAAGATTTTGTTTTTCAAAGTCAATGCTCTTCACTTTCGCAGGATATTTTATAACGGGATAATTTAATTGTGTGATAGAATCGTCTTCGGAAAAATATTGCTTCAGTTCATTAAGAAGAAATTGTTTTGCTTTTTGTTTTTCTTCAACAAGATTAATATTCTGCAATTCATTCTTCAGCATCTTTTGCCAGTTCGTTTTATCAGTAAAATGTTTTTTGAACTCCACTTCAATCACTCCCGCAAGATAGCGGTAAGGAACTTTTGCCAAACGAATTACCGCAGAAGCGCCCTGGTCAATCCAGCGCGTGGGAACTTGTGTGGAGCGCGTAACTCCAACTTTTATTTCACTTGAGAGCGCGAGGTAAACAAAATGTTCCTGCAAGTGATGTTTCTTTTCCCATTCCATATCGCGTCCTTTTCCTTCGTGCGCCAGGCAAAGTTCGGGACGGAGAATGCATTCTGAATTTTCCGCAGAAGTAGAAAAACAATTCCAGCAAAATCCCTGAAAAGATTTTCTGGTTTTTTCTCCGCACTCCATGCAATAAATCTCATTCTGAAACGTGAGTGAAATAGTTGAGCCAACCAATTCGTTCATCGGGATTAATTCATTCTCCACAGGCAAATGGTAAATAACCTGTTCCGCAAGTTGCGATTCCATCTTGTAAATTCTTCCCGTCAATCTCATGGCACGAAAGTAGTAATTTGTAAATTCGTCATCCTATGGCATTGCTGAATTCCTTCGCCTCCTGGCTCATGACCAAACGCATGCACCAGATTGAATTGTTCATGAAATATCCGCATGAAGTGCAGCGCGAATGGTTCCGCAAATTAATTGACGCAGCACGGGAAACAGAATGGGGGAAAAAATTTTCTTATCGCTCTATCGAAACCTACAATCATTTTTCCGGAAGAATTCCATTGCAGGATTATGAAACAATGAAGCCATACATCGAGCGAATTCGCAGAGGCGAGCAAAATGTTTTATGGAACACCGAAATAAAATGGTTCGCAAAATCTTCCGGCACCACGAGCGATAAAAGCAAATTCATTCCCGTGAGCGAAGAATCGCTCGAAGAATGTCATTACAAAGGCGGCAAGGATATGGTTTCGATTTATTGCAACAATTATCCTGAAACGCAACTTTTCACAGGAAAAAATCTCGCACTTGCCGGAAGCCATTACACCGATAGTTTTGAAAATTATGAATCGTATCACGGAGATGTTTCCGCTATTATTATGAAACATCTTCCGTTATGGGCAGAATTTTTGCGTGCGCCAGAATTATCCATTGCGCTTCTCAGCAACTTCGAAGAAAAACTGGAGAAGATGGCGCGCGCTACTATGAATGAAAATGTAACGAGCATTGCGGGCGTTCCATCGTGGACAAATGTTTTGCTGAAACGTATTCTGGAAATTTCCGGGAAGAAAAATATAAAAGAAGTTTGGCCGAACCTTGAAGTTTATTTTCACGGTGGCGTGAATTTTTCTCCCTACAAAGAAAACTTCAAACAACTTTATGGAAAAGGAAATGTTCATCACTTTGAACTGTACAATGCATCGGAAGGATTTTTTGGTTTGCAGGACCAGAAAAAATCAAGCGAACTTTTACTCATGCTTGATTACGGAATCTTCTATGAATTTATTCCGATGGATAACGGGGAAAGTGAAAAAATAATTCCGCTGGAAGAAGTGAAAACCGGACAGAACTACGCGATGGTGATTTCAACCAATGCCGGTTTGTGGCGCTATCAATTGGGCGATACAATTAAATTTACTTCCACTAATCCATATCGTTTCAGAATAACAGGGCGCACAAAACATTTTCTGAATGCTTTTGGAGAAGAAGTAATCATTGACAACGCTGAGAAAGCAATTAAAATTGCCTGCGAGAAAACAGATTCGCTTGTGAAAGAATTTACAGCCGCTCCCGTTTTCATGTCCTTCGACTCCACTCAGGATGAAAAAAGTGGTGCGCACGAATGGCTGATTGAATTTGAAAAATCACCCGAAGATTTGAATTACTTCACGGAAGTTCTGGACAACGCATTGAAATCTTTAAACTCCGATTACGAAGCGAAACGATTTAATAATTTCGTGCTTCGCTTGCCGGTTGTGAGAAAAATGAAAGAAGAAACTTTTTACAACTGGCTGAAAGAAAAAAATAAACTGGGGGGACAAAATAAAATTCCAAGATTGTACAATGAAAGAAAATATGTGGAAGAAATTTTAGCAATGAAATAAATGGAATTATTTTTGCCGATGTAGCTCAGCGGTAGAGCGTTGGTTTCGTAAACCAAAAGTCAGGAGTTCAAATCTCCTCATCGGCTCAGAAAAAAAAATGAAAAATATTTTGTACATCGTTTTTATTTTCTTCGGATTCACTATAAGCGATTCCAAATTCACGCTTGTAAAATCCATTCCTGTTTCCTCCAAAAATTTTACTACCGATAATCTTGGAAACATTTACATTATTAATGGAAGCAATCTTGAGAAATATGATTCGGAAGGAAATCTTCTGAAAACATACAGCAATAAAAATCTTGGAAATATTTCTTCAGTGGATGTAACAAATTCGCTGAAGGTGTTGGTGTTTTACGAATCATTCCAGCAAATCGTTGTTCTCGATAATATGTTTTCTCCTTCGGCAAATCCCGTTTCACTTGAAATGCTCGGCTATAATCAAACATCGCTGGTATGCACTTCGCATAATAATGGAATCTGGATTTACAACAAGCAGAATTTTGAACTCATCCGCTTCGATGAAAATTTTCAGCAGACAAACAAAACCGAAAACATTACCCGGCAAATCATGCAGGAAGTCAATCCTGATTTTCTCATAGAACAAAACAATAAAGTTTTTCTGAATGATTCCGCAAAAGGTATTTTTGTTTTCGACATTTACGGAACATACAACAAAACAATTCCGCTAAAAGGAATCGGGAGTTTTCAAATCAGCAACGATGAAATTATTTATTTCAAAGATGGAAAACTAAAAAGTTATAATATAAAAACTCTTTCGGAGGGAGAAATAAATTTACCAACAACCGAAATTTTATACGCCCGCAGCGAGAAAGAAAAATTATATTTGCTCAAACAAAAATCATTAGATATATACCATGTCCAAAACGAAAAGTAGCCCTGCCTCAAACATGCATATTGCGGTTTCAGGAAACATCGGTTCCGGAAAAACCACACTCACCACGCTTCTCGCAAAACATTATAAATGGACTCCGGAGTTTGAAGATGCTGACGGAAATCCGTACCTCAACGATTTTTATGAAGACATGCAGCGCTGGTCATTTAATCTCCAGGTTTTTTTTCTGAACAGCCGTTTTCAGCAGGTGATTGAAATTCGCAAGAATAAAAAAAATATTATTCAGGACAGAACCATTTACGAAGACGCAAATATTTTTGCTCCCAATCTTCACGCAATGGGTTTGATGACCACGCGCGATTTTGAAAACTACATTGCACTTTTCAATCTTATGCAGTCGTTTGTTCAGCCGCCCGATTTGCTGATTTATCTGCGCGCATCTATTCCAACTTTGGTCGAGCAAATTCAAAAACGCGGTCGCGAATATGAAAAAGCAATCCGCCTCGATTATCTTCAGCGGTTAAACGAACGTTACGAAGCATGGATTACAAAATACGAAGACGAGCATAAAACCAGCCGCCTGCTCATCATTGACATAGATGAAAATAAATTTTCGGAAAAGAAAGATGACTTGGGAAAAATTATTCGGAAAATTGACGCGGAACTTCACGGCTTGTTCAGGAAATAATCCGCACTCTCGCTAAAATTTCTTATCTTTATTCTTCATTATTATTACTATGATATATTTTTACATTGCGTTTTTTACTTGCGCATTTCTTTTTTCTTTCCTTATTAATGCGCTGTTCCTCCGCTTTGCGCACACGCTTGGAATACGGGATAAAAAAGAAACCATCATCCGCTGGGCAAACACATCCAAACCCGCGCTTGGAGGAATTTCATTTTATATTGTGTTTCTGATTTCACTCGCATCCTACTCCATGTTTTTTCAGGCGCAGGAAGTTTTATGGAACAAAAAAGTTGTCGGATTACTCGGCACTGCAACGCTTGCCTTTATGATGGGATTAAGCGATGATGCCTACAACACAAAACCGCTTTTGAAATTATTCGTACAGATTTTATGCGGAGTAATTCTTTGCTATTCCGGAATTCACATCGGAATTTTTTCAGACATGATGATGAATTATTTTCTGACAATTATCTGGGTAGTCGGAATTATGAATTCGGTGAACATGCTTGACAACATGGATGCGATTGCCTCCATTGTTTCCATTTTTATTTTTTCCGCTGCTGCAATACTGATTTATTTTTCTGGCGCGCACAACAATATTCATTTTCTCGTGCTCATCGGGTTGATTGGTTCGCTTTCCGGATTTTTATTTTTCAACTGGAATCCTTCCAAACTTTATATGGGCGACACAGGAAGCCAGGTCATCGGGCTAATGCTTGCCGCTATCGGAATAATTTACTTCTGGAACGATTCGGCTTCCATGAATAATTCCATTTTTGTGTCGAAGCAACTTTTAATGGTAGCAGTTGCATATATTCTTCCGCTCGCTGATACCACCATTGTGATAATAAACCGCCTTGCGCAAAAAACTTCCCCGTTTGTTGGCGGGCGCGACCACACTACGCATAATTTATTTTATAGAGGTATTACTGAAAAGAGAATTGCGGTATTATTTGGTGGAATAGGTTTTTCTTCGCTGGTCATTGTTTACATTATGGAAACAAAAATTTCATCGTGGGGAATCGAAGAGTTTTCTTTGTTCTCCATTTTCCCTATAACAGTTTTCTTTTTCCTGTTTGCCGTGACCAGAATCAAAAAAAATATTTTTAATCAGGAAGAAAAAAATCTCGAAAAGAATTCCGCAAAAGATTTAGTGAAGCATGCAGAAAAACATCTTTCATAAATTCAAAAAACTTTCAAAGCGCGGAAGAAATATCTGGGGATTTGCCATTCTTTTTTTATTGCTATTGATTCCGCTGGAGTTTTTCATTTTCTCTGCGAAGAAAACCAGCGATGATGAACTTTACTGGAAATCATTTCTCGCAAACAATAAAATTTTCGGAACCATTGTCCCGAAGAATCTGGATTTTGCAGGAGAAAAAGTTCCACTTTACGATTTCACAGTGATTGAAAGCATGGAAAGAGAATTAATAGTGAACACCTATTTTCATTCGCAGACAATTTTAATGCACAAGCGCGCGAACAGATGGCTTCCTGCAATTTCTTCCATCCTGAAAAAAAACGGAGTGCCCGATGATTTCAAATATATTTCGCTCATTGAAAGCAATCTTACTAATTCTGTTTCTCCGAAAGGCGCAACGGGTTTCTGGCAATTTGTGGATGGTGCTGGAAAACAATATGGATTGGAAATTAATGATGAGATTGACGAGCGTTACTCGATTGAAAAATCCACCGAAGCCGCCTGCAAATATTTTAAAGAAGCGTATAAAACTTTCGGCAACTGGACGCTTGCGGCTGCTTCCTATAATATAGGTATGGATGGTTTGAAAAATCAAATCGAGAAACAAAAAGCAAATTCCTACTATGATTTATCGCTGAACGAGGAAACTTCACGATATATTTTCAGAATCCTTGCAGTGAAAGAAATAATTTCAAATCCCAAAAATTACGGCTACCAGTTGCGCACAAAAGATTTATATCCGCCAATCCCCACGCAAAAAATTTCTATTGACAGCAGCGTAACCGACCTCGCAACATTCGCGCAGAAAAATAATGTGAGTTATAAAATTCTGAAATACTTTAATCCATGGCTGAGAAAAAATTCTCTCTCGAACAAAGAAAAAAAATCTTACACTTTCGATTTTCCAAAGCCGGGTTTCAACGAAGAATATCTGGCGCGACTTGCTTCTTCCGATAGTTTGGGAATGACCGTGAGTTCTTCCGCAGAAATTTCCCCTTCCTCTATTGATTCCGTCAAAAAGTAATGAGCGAAGTTGAAGCATTAATTCCTGAAGTGCAATCGGAAACTGAGTTCCTCGAAGTGATTGGCGCGCGCGTTCACAACCTGAAGAATATTGATGTTTCCATTCCAAGAAATAAATTAGTTGTCATTACCGGTTTGAGCGGAAGCGGAAAATCTTCGCTCGCATTCGATACGATTTATGCGGAAGGACAACGAAGATACATTGAAACTTTTTCTGCGTACGCGCGGCAGTTTCTCGGAGAGATGGAGCGACCGGATGTGGATAAAATCACCGGACTTTCCCCGGTAATTTCCATCGAACAAAAAACCGTGAGCAGAAATCCGCGTTCAACGGTTGGAACCATTACGGAGATTTATGATTTCATGCGATTGCTTTTCGCGCGCGTGTCCGATACGTACTCGTATGTCACGGGCGAAAAAATGGTGCGCTACACTTCCGAACAAATTCTGGATTTGATTCGAAAAAAATTCAAGGGGGGAAAAATTACAATCCTTTCTCCTATTGTTCGTGCACGCAAAGGGCATTACCGCGAACTTTTTGAGCAGTTCAGAAAAAATGGTTTTACAAAAGTTCGAACGGACGGACACATTGTGCAGATGAAACATAACATGTCGCTCGACCGCTATAAAGTTCACGATGTAGAATTGGTTATTGACACAGTGGAAGTGCGATTTGAAAATGAAAAACGTTTGAACGATTCTATTTCTCTTGCGATGAAGCATGGAAAAGGAACGATTATGATTATCGAAGAAAAGAAAGATACCGCAACTTACTTCAGCAGAAATTTAATGTGCCCGACTTCAGGAATTTCTTACGATGAACCGCAGCCGAATACTTTTTCTTTCAACTCTCCCTATGGTGCCTGTCCGAAATGCAACGGGCTCGGACATATAAGCGAAATTGACGTTCACAAAATAATTCCCGATTTCAATAAAAGTATTTTCAAAGGAGGAATCATTCCCATAGGAGAATTTAAAGGCAACTGGATTTTCAGGCAACTCGAGGCCATCGCGCATAAATATCATTTTTCATTGCGCGACCCGATTAAAAAAATTCCTGAACACGCACTGAATATTATTCTTTACGGCTCGGATGAAATTTTCAAAGTGCAGAATGATCCGCACAGCACCGCCTTTAATTATTCTCTTTCGTTCGAAGGCATCGTGAACTTTTTAATCCGCCAGAATGATGAATCAACTTCTCCATCGCTCAGCAGGTGGGTGGAAGATTTCATGAATGAAAAAATTTGTCCCGAATGCAACGGCTCACGCCTGAAAAAAGAAGCGCAATATTTTAAAATTGGCAACAAAAGTATTTCCGATTTATCGCAGATGGATATAACTGAATTACAAAAATGGTTTGATGGAATTGAAAACCGCTTGGATGAAACAAAAAAAATAATCGCTAAAGAAATCCTGAAAGAAATCAGAAAGCGAATTCAATTCCTGATTGATGTTGGATTAGATTACATCACTCTTGACAGAAGCGCGCAAACGCTTTCAGGCGGTGAGGCACAGCGAATTCGCCTTGCAACACAAATCGGTTCGCAGTTAGTGAATGTGCTTTATATTCTTGACGAACCGAGTATCGGATTGCATCAGCGCGACAATAAAAAATTAATTCATGCGCTTCAGAATCTCCGCAACATAGGGAATTCGGTGATTGTTGTGGAGCACGATAAAGAAATGATTCTCGCTGCTGATTATGTAATTGATATTGGTCCGGCAGCAGGAATGCACGGAGGAAAAATTGTCGGAGTGATGGCAGATGGAAAATGGCAGATGACAGATGGTGAAAAAAAATCTTTGACACGAGATTATCTTTCTGGAAAAAAAATTATTCCTGTTCCTCATACAAGAAGAAAAGGAAACGGAAATTTTCTTGAACTCAAATTCGCAAAAGGTAATAATCTTAAAAGTGTTTCTGTAAAATTTCCACTGGGGGAATTTATTTGTGTTACCGGAGTTTCAGGCAGCGGAAAATCCACGCTCATCAATGAAACCCTTTACCCGATTCTCAGCCATCACTTTTATCGCTCGCATCAGAAACCGCTTTCGTATGGATACATCGAAGGGCTTGAACACATTGATAAAGTGATTGAAGTTGACCAATCGCCTATAGGAAGAACTCCCCGCTCTAATCCTGCTACGTACACCGGAGTTTTTTCTGATATTAGAAATTTATTTTCTCAACTTCCCGAAGCAAAAATCCGCGGATACAAGCCCGGAAGATTTTCTTTCAATGTGAAAGGCGGCCGCTGCGAAACCTGCGGAGGAGCAGGCGTTCGCACAATTGAAATGAATTTTCTTCCCGATGTATATGTGGAATGCGAAACCTGCGGAGGAAAAAGATATAATAGAGAAACTTTGGAAATACGTTACAAGGGGAAAGCTATTTCGGATGTTTTAAATATGAGTATTGAGGAAGCGGTAAATTTTTTTGAAGCGATTCCAAATATTATTCAGAAAATCCGCGCGCTGAAAAATGTGGGGCTGGGTTATATTACACTCGGACAATCTTCGGTTACACTTTCCGGAGGAGAAGCGCAGCGCGTGAAACTTGCTACTGAACTTTCCAAGCGCGACACAGGAAAAACATTTTACATTCTTGACGAACCAACCACCGGTTTGCATTTCGAAGACATCCGCATTCTTTTGGAAGTGCTGAATAAATTAGTTGAAAGCGGAAACACGGTTCTCGTCATTGAGCACAACATGGATGTAATAAAAGTTGTCGACCACATTATTGACCTTGGTCCAGAAGGCGGAGAAAAAGGCGGAACGATTGTATGCGAAGGAACGCCCGAAGAAATTCTCGACAATAAATTTTCCTATACTGCAAAATATCTTCGCAAGGAAATTCTGCAATAATTTCTATAATTCTATTTCCAAATAACCAATAACTTTGTTCGTTGTAAAAATTAATTCTTAACTTTCTTCTATGACAAACAAAGATGATGCGCGCATTCGTGAAGCATTTGAACAAAAGGACTGGAGCGATATAAAAGCTACGGACGCCTGGCAGATTTTCAGAATTATGTCGGAGTTTGTGGAAGGGTTTGAAAAAATGTCGAAGATTGGTCCCTGCGTTTCCGTATTTGGTTCCGCGCGAACAAAACAAGCAACGCGCTATTATAAACTCGCGGAAGAAATTGCTTTCAAACTCACGCGCTCCGGTTACGGAGTAATTTCAGGCGGAGGGCCGGGGATTATGGAAGCGGCAAACCGCGGAGCGAAAGCAGGCGGAGGAAAATCCGTTGGGCTGAACATTGAACTTCCTTTCGAACAAAAACCAAATCCATATATTGATAACGATAAATTAATTTCATTCAAATACTTTTTCGTTCGCAAAGTAATTTTTCTGAAATACTCGCAGGGGTTTGTAGCATTGCCCGGTGGATTCGGTACGCTCGATGAACTCAGCGAAGCGCTCACACTTATTCAAACAGATAAAGTCGCAAGGTTTCCGATTGTTCTCGTTGGAAAAGATTACTGGAAAGGAATTACCGATTGGTTGAAAAATACTGCACTCAAAGAAGGAAACATCAGCGCTGAAGACATGGATTTATTTTCTGTTGCCGATACTGCCGATGAAGTGGTGAGCGTGATTGATAAATTTTATTCGAAGTATATGCTGAAGCCAAACTTTTAAAAAAGGGGAATATGGGATATAAGAGAAATGTGGGATATAGAAGCGTGGGGAAAAAATTTATTTCCTCTATTTCCCTTATTGCTTTTATTTCCCTGCTGTTTTCTTTTTCCCCACCCACTTACCAAATCGCGCGCTTGAAATATAACGGTGGCGGTGATTGGTATGTGAGCCCGACTTCTCTTCCGAATCTAATTCGCTTCTGCAATAAAAATCTCGGAACAAATATTAATGAAGAAGAAAATGTGGTGGAAACCGGAAGCAAAGACATTTTTAATTTCCCCTTTGTACACATGACCGGGCATGGAAATGTTTCTTTCTCCACGCAAGAAGCAGAGAATCTGCGGAACTATATGATAAGCGGAGGATTTCTGAACATCAATGACAGTTACGGAATGAATATTTTTATTCGCAGGGAAATGAAAAAAGTTTTTCCTGAAACTGATTTTGTTGAACTTCCTCCATCCCATCCCATCTTCCATCAGAAATATGATTTCCCCAATGGCATTCCGAAAATTCACGAGCACGATGGAAAACCCGCGCAGGCATTTGGAATTATTTACAACGGAAGATTGGTTTGCCTTTTTAATTTTGAGTGCGACATCGGTGATGGTTGGGAAGATCCCGAAGTGCATCATGATTCGGAAGAGACACGGCAGAAAGCATTGAAGATGGGTGCAAACATTATTCAGTATGTTTTCATGGGAGAAAATTCTATAAAGAAATAGTGGCATCATTCTTGAATTAATTTCCAAAAATAAAATTATGAAACTAATTTTTATTAGCCGAAGGACTAATCCAGTATTCTTCGGGACTTTTTTATTTCTTGCCATTGCTTTTACAAGTTGCACCTCAACGATTGGTTTGGAAGTTTTGAAACCGGCAGATGTAACTCTTCCGCCTGACATTCAAAAATTCACACTCGTCAATCGAACAAAGCCCGACAAAAAAAATCAGGTATGGAATGTTGTGGAGGGAATTTTAACCGGAGAAGGAATTTATCAGGACAGAGAAGGAGCCGACCAAACGCTTTCCGGTTTAATGCAAATCATGCAGCGCACACCGCGCTATACAATCACTCAGGCATCTATTGAATACAAAGGAACCGGCACGGAAGTTTTTGCACCACTGCTTCCATGGGAAGAAGTTGAACTTTTATGCCAGCAATATAATTCAGAAGCGCTGATTGTCCTTGAATCTTTTGATTCGGATTCCCGTTTGACTTACGATTCAAAACCGGTGCAGGTGCATTTTCCCTGCTGGGATTTGAACAAGAATGGAATTAAAGATGCTGCGGAAGATGTGAACCACGATCGTATTTGGGATTCGCGCGATTGCCAGGCGGCAAATCATCCGGTGGAAGACCAGGTAATCACTACCTCAGAATTTTACACGCACGCACAAGTAGAAATAAAAACCGGCTGGAGAATTTATTTTCCGAAAGAAAAAAGAATTGTGGATGAATTCCGTTTTTCAGATTTCAAAAACTTTGATGGAAAAGGTCCGACACCGGAAGCGGCTACTGCGTCACTGCCGAATAAACGCGAGTGTGTGAAGCAAACAGGTTTCCATGCAGGGGATAAATATGGTTTCAGAATTTCTCCCCAGTGGATTAATGTGTCGAGATATTTTTACACGCGCGGAAATGATTTCATGAAAGAAGCAGGAAAAAAAGCAAGAAAGATTAATGACTGGAAAGGCGCTATGGAAATCTGGAAAAAGGAGGCGCTGAACACCGACAGAAAAATTTCCTGGCATGCGAACTATAACATGGCAGTTGCCTGCGAGCGCGAAGGAAATTTAGATGTGGCTCTTGAGTGGGCAAAAAAATCATTCGAGATTAGAAGAAAAAATGCAGCAGCGCAATATGTGAATACGCTCAACTATCGGATTGCTGAAAAGAAAAGAGCGGATGAGCAGATGGAAGGAAAAAAATAATTTAAAGAATAAAATTATTTTCTTGAAGAAATAAAATTGATTTCCGAATTTCTTCAAACATCACTTTGTCTTCTTTGATAAACTTTACTTCCTTCCTATAATCAGAAATTATTTTTTCAATAGCTGAGGAAGATTTCAGTGGGCGTCTGAATTCAAGCGCTTGTGTTGCAGTAAATAATTCTATAGCAAGAATCCGTTCAAGATTATTTACAACTTGAAAACATTTTGTAGCGGCATTCGCGCCCATGCTCACGTGGTCTTCCTGCCCGTTGGAAGAAACAATTGAATCAATAGAAGATGGAGTGCAGAGTTGTTTATTCTGAGAAACAATACTTGCAGCAGTGTATTGCGGAATCATAAATCCTGAATTCACTCCGGGATTTGCGATGAGAAAAGGAGGAAGTCCTCTCTGCCCCGAAATTAATTGATAGGTTCTCCTTTCAGAAATACTTCCGAGTTCTGCAAGAGCAATCGCGAGTAAATCTAAAGCGATGGCTAATGGCTGTCCATGAAAATTTCCGGCAGAAATAATTTCATCCTCATCAGAAAAAATAGTTGGGTTATCGGTGACAGAATTTATTTCTGTCAGAAAAGTTTTCTCAGCGAATTCAATCGCATCGCGTGAAGCACCGTGTACTTGCGGAATACATCTAAACGAATACGGATCCTGCACATGTTCTTTCTTTCGCTTGACAAGCTGACTTCCGTCCAATAATTTTTTGATATTCTTCGCGACAATCATTTGTCCCGCATGTGCGCGCACTTTATGAATTATTTCTTTGAAGGGTTCGTGGCGGCAATCAAACGCATCCAGAGAAATTGCTCCAACTGCATCCGCACAATCAGCAAGATGTTTTGCTTTGAGCAGCATCCAGACTCCGTAAGCGCTCATGAATTGAGTTCCATTAAGCAGAGCAAGTGCCTCTTTTGTTTTAAACTTTAACGGAGCAAGTTTTAATTTTTTCAGGACAGATTCTGCGCTTTGTTTTTTATTTTCAAAGTACACTTCTCCTTTTCCAATCAGCGGAAGCGAGAGATGCGCAAGCGGTGCTAAATCACCTGAAGCACCCAATGAACCTTGAGTATATATGACAGGTATAACTTGCTGGTTATAAAGTAGTATTAATCGTTCAATAAGTTCAACCGAAATTCCGGAAAATCCGAGGGAAAGCCCTTGAATTTTCAATAACATCATCAACTTAATTATCTCTTGTGGAACTTCATCTCCCATTCCGCAGGCGTGTGACATCACTAAATTTTCCTGCAACTTTTCTAAATCTTTTTTGGGAATGGTTTTGTTGTACAGCGCTCCAAAACCCGTGTTGATTCCGTAAATGGATTCTTTGCTGGATTTTATTTTTTTGTCAAGATACTCACGACACTTTGCAACTTTCTTCTTTGCCTCATCCGATAAAGCAAGTGTTTGCTTTTCAGCAATTATTTTCTGAATAATTGCGAAATCTATTTTGGAAGTTATTTTATAAGCAGCCATATTCGTGATTCGTCATTGCGAGCGAAGCGAAGCAATCCCACAGAAAAAATATCCGGGAGATTGCTTCGAACGAAACGTTCTCGCAATGACGGTTCTATTTAAGTTTTGCAATAATATCATCAACCTTCATTTTTGTCTGCTCACCGCTTGCCATGTTCTTTAACGCAAGTTCCCCTGATTTCATTTCATCGCCTCCAACCACAATCACAAACGGAATTTGTTTTTTGTTCGCGTAATCAAATTGCTTAGCAATCTTCTTGGTAACATCCGGATAAATCTCAGTGTTAATGCCCGCTGAACGTAATTGAGAAGCAACTCCAATGCAATAATTTCTTTCCGCTTCTCCAAAATGTGCGAGGAGAACTTTAGTAGTAGACGCAGACAAATTCAACTTCTCAAACAGATTCAATTCATTCATTACATCAAAGATTCTGTCAATGCCGAAAGAGATTCCAACGCCTGAAACATTCGGCAAACCAAAAATTCCTGCAAGGTCATCGTAGCGCCCGCCACCGCAGATGCTTCCTATCTGCACATTATTTGCTTTTACTTCAAAGATGGTGCCTGTGTAATAATTGAGTCCGCGAGCAAGAGTAGAATCAAAATATATTTTTATTCCAAGATTATTGGCAGATTCAAAAATATATTCTAATTCTGTCACTCCTTTTTGAATCAACGAAGATTTTGAAATATCAAGTCCGTTTTTTAATAAATTGAGTTTACTAATATTTATATTTTCTTTCAAATATTTGCCATAGCCAGCTTCTCCGGTCTGCATAATTGCAACTTCAACAATTTTTTTTATTTGTTCGTCATTAAACTTTTTTTCTCTTAGTTCATTTATAACCCCATCTAATCCTATCTTATCATATTTATCTATTGCGATTGCAATATCAAGCATTTTATCCAAAGCCCCAATAGCTTCAGCAATTCCGGAAATAATTTTTCTGTTATTTAATAAGATTCTTACTGGAATTTTTAGTTTAAAGAAAACATCGCAGATGATTTGCACTAACTCCACTTCATTCAAAAGCGAATCGCTTCCAATAACATCTGCGTCACATTGATAAAATTCTCTGTAGCGTCCTTTCTGCGGCTTATCTGCACGCCAAACAGGTTGTATCTGGTAGCGTTTAAAAGGAAAAGTAATTTCATTTTGATGTTGAACTACATATCGCGCGAAAGGAACTGTCAAATCATAGCGCAAACCTTTTTCTGTCAAGTCCTGTAGTTTCACATCTACCATCTGACCTTTTACATTTTCCATTATCGGACCTGAGTTCAAAATTCTGAAGAGTAGTTTATCTCCTTCCTCTCCATATTTTCCTTCAAGTGTGGTAAGATTCTCCATCGCAGGAGTTTCAATGGGCTGATAGCCGTAGCGCTCAAACACTTCGCGGATGGTTTTGAAAATAAAATTGCGCCTCACCATTTCAACAGGAGAAAAATCGCGCGTGCCTTTTGGAATGGAGGGTTTCATGAAGATGCAAATATATAGGAATGAAAGGAACTGCTTATTCCAATGGGCTTTCTTTTCTCAGCAGGCGTTTGCCATAAAACCATCCCACACATAAGAAACCGAGTGCAAAAGGAAACGCAGAATAAAATTTTAATTCTTCATGTTGAAAAAACTCACAGCACATCCAGAAAGCATTTGCAGAAATCCAAAAACAAATTGCAAGGTTAATCCAGAATTCATCATCGCGGTTTCTCCAATTCATAACTGTAATTGCAATTGCAACACCAAGCGTAGGAACAATCATGGTTACGCCAAATAATTTCCATTGCATGAGCCAGCATGTATCTTTCATCAGCCAAAGAGAGATGTGAAGGTTTTCTATGTGGCGGATTTGCTTCACACAACAAGTTTCTTGTAGCGCACACGATGTGGAGTTACATCACCAAGACGCATCTTTTTATTTTCTTCATATTCAGAATAACTTCCTTCGTACCAATACACTTTTGAATCTCCTTCGAAGGCGAGAATGTGCGTGCAGACTCTATCCAAGAACCAGCGGTCGTGGGAAATAATTACAGCACAGCCTGCAAAGTTTTCCAGACCTTCTTCCAGCGCGCGAAGCGTGTTCACATCTAAATCGTTGGTCGGCTCATCGAGAAGAAGAACGTTGGCTTCGGATTTCAACGTAAGTGCGAGATGCAATCTGTTTCTTTCACCACCCGAAAGTATTCCGCATTTTTTTCCCTGGTCGGTTCCGCCAAAGTTGAAACGCGAAATGTACGCGCGCGAGTTCATCGGTTTTCCTCCCAGTAAAATATTGTCGAGACCTCCGCTTATTACTTCATATAAAGTTTTTTTCGGATCAATATCCGTATGCGCCTGGTCAACGTAACTTATTTTTACAGTGGGACCGATAATAAATTTTCCTTTATCCGGTTTTTCCTGTCCCATGATCATCCGGAAAATAGTTGTCTTTCCCGCACCGTTGGGACCAATGATTCCAACAATTCCAGCAGGAGGAAGTTTGAAATTCAAATCTTCATAGAGCAATTTATCTCCGAACGCTTTGAAAACTCCTTTCGCTTCGATAACTTCGTTTCCGAGGCGCGGACCGTTCGGAATAAATATTTCCAGTTTCTCTTCTTTTGATTTCACATCTTCGCTCATCATCTTGTCATAACTCTGCAAACGCGCTTTTTGTTTTGCCTGCCGTCCTTTCGCTCCTTTCTGCACCCACTCTAATTCGCGCTTTAAATATTTCTGACGCTTGCTTTCTGTTTTTTCTTCCTGCTCCAAACGTTTTGTTTTTTGCTTGAGCCACTCGGAATAATTTCCTTTGTATGGAATTCCTTCTCCTCTGTCCAATTCCAAAATCCATCCGGCAACGTTGTCAAGAAAATATCTGTCGTGCGTTACGGCTATGACGGTTCCTTTATAATTTTTTGAATGTTGTTCAAGCCAATCAACACTCTCTGCGTCCAAATGGTTTGTCGGTTCATCGAGAAGAAGAATATCGGGTTCCTGAATTAATAATCTGCAAAGTGCAACTCGCCTTCTTTCTCCTCCGGAAAGATTTTTTACAGGCGTATCGCTCTCCGGGCAACGCAATGCATCCATCGCCTGCTCCAAACGGTTATCGAGATTCCATAAATCAAACTTCTCAATCAAATCATTCAAACGTGCTTGTTTGTCTATGAGTTTTTGCATTGCATCGGGTTCAGAATATTTCGGATCGGAAAATAGATTATTCACTTCCTCGTACTCCTTTAAAATACTCACATGCTCCTGCGCCCCTTCGCGGACAATTTCCAGAACAGTATTTTTATTGTCAAGTTCCGGCTCCTGGTCGAGCATGCCCATACTGTAGCCAGGTGACTTATGAATTTCTCCTATGAAACTCGTATCCTTCCCTGAAATAATTTTCAGCAATGTTGATTTACCCGAACCGTTCAATCCGAGCACACCAATCTTCGCCCCGTAATAAAACGAGAGATAAATATCTTTTAGAATTGCTTTTTGGTTCTGTGGCAAAATCTTGCTCACGTTTACCATCGAGAATATTACCTGGCGGCCTTCGCTCATTGTTTAAATAAAATTTGGACTGCGAATATACAAATACAAAGTTTTTGAAAAAGAAATTTTTTGTTGTATGTTTGCCATGTTAATATCGAAGCACAAACTGCTACGAACTTTCGAAATGCGAATGAAAAAAATTTTGCTTTTTTCTTTTCTATTATCAGTTATCATTTGCTTAGGTCAGAATAAAAATTCTTCGACTGAACCAGAAACAATAAAAGTGAAAAAATATAATACAGAAAATGAAATAAAAAATGGTTCTTTATCTTTTTTGAAAGGATGCTTCTTCACGGAAACCGTTCATGTAAATGGAAAAATTATTTCTAAAACATGGGCAAATCCAAATATTCTGGTAGGAAGAAGGGGCATTGTGTATATTGAAAATATAAAAAAGAAAAATGCGGATGGAAGTTTTCAAACGCTTCATCCAAAGAAAATTATTTTTGAATAGCACTTATCGTGAGAAAGAAAATTGCATTTCTTTTCATTTATATATTGTCGATATCTTCTGCTTTTCACAATTCATTTTTCATTCGTGCAATTCGTATCCTTCATTTGGCGACAGCATGCATTGCATTTTCTTCTGAATGGACATCCGGTTCCGGAAACTTATCGGTTTGAGTTTTGAATTTTATTCCGGAAAATAAATCGGGTGCTTCTCGTTATATTTTCTCAGGTAGAGAAAAATAGAATCGCGCTTTTGTTTTTTTTTCAACGCGGAAAATTCTTTAAACAATTCTTCATCGCGCGAAAGAAGAAGCTCCATATTCTGCATATTGAATTCAGAAATTTTTCCGGTTTCATAATCAAGAATAAATTGCTCCGATACATAGACAAACCTGGTTGGATTGTAAAACGGGTCGTTGTAATAAAACGGATCATACATTCCCCCGATTTGCCTCTGAACCGAAGCCACAAAATGTGAAATGCTCCCGATAATGGTAACACGCGAATAGTCCGCACCGTAATTAATGTACACGGTTCCATTCTGGCAAAAACCCCAGATGTCGTGCGTTTTGTACTGCTGTTCCTTTCCGGAGGAATCAAGGATGGAAAAAGAATTTTTAGAAAGGACTTTTTCAAAAAAATCACGGTCGGATTTATTGTAAGCAGAAATTATTTTTGACGCAAGAACAGGATTATTATTTTTGAAATCGGAAAAGGAAAGGTAAATTCCATTCTTGAAATCAAAATCTTTTGTGTACTGAACTTTTTTCTCCTGAGAAAGGAGTAAAGAAGAAATAAAAAACAAAACTATTGCGAAATATTTTTTCATACCTACAAATATAAAAAAGAATATTCTTAATTCCCTGCTGCCAGCCCTCTTTGTCGAACCGCTTCATACACCATCACCGCACAACTTGTGGAAACATTCAGCGAATCTATTTTCCCCGACATGGGAATTTTTATTTGTTCCGAAAAAGAAAGCCATGTTTGTGAAAGACCTTCTGCCTCGGTGCCAAAAACAATTGCACATGGCATGGAAAAATCTATATCGGTATAATTCTTTTTTCCCGTAAGCGCAGCAGCATAAGGAGTAATGTTTTTTTCCTCAAGAAATTTTTGAACTTCTTCGGATGAAGCGGCAATTATTTGTTTGGAAAAAACACATCCAATGCTGGAACGAACTGCGTTAGGATTATAAATATCCGTCTTCGCATTGCAAACAATTACGGCATCTGCTCCGGCTCCATCCGCAGTTCTCGCAATAGCACCGAGGTTGCCGGGCTTTTCCACTGCTTCAAGAATAATAAGAATAGGATTCGCAGAAAGTTTTATATCGGAAAGACGAAGATGTTTTGATTTGATGAGCGCAAGAAGCCCGTCTGAGTTTTCACGGTAAGCAATTTTCTCAAACACTTCTTTACTTACTCTGACGAGATGATGAATGCCAGAAAAAATTTCTTTATGCCTTTTTTGATTGACAATATCACAGACAAAAAGAGTTTTGATTTCAAATTTATTTTCTTTCGCTCTTAGAATTTCGCGTGCGCCTTCCACTACAATCAAATCCTGCAACTTCCGCTCGGAAGATTTTTCCTTGAGTTTGATTACATTTTTTATGCGGGGGTTGGATGTACTGACAATGATTTCCTCCATGAGTGCGAATTTACGAATAGGATTCATTTGTACATTCGCCCGCAATGTCAGCTGTCAGAAACTATCTCTCACTTATAAAATTCAGCCACACCATTTTCGCAATGCCCTTTGCAGTCATTGGATTTTTTCTGGGAGTAAAAAATACAAACTCAGAATTGAACTGGAAATTATTGGGATTAGTCATCTTGTGCATGATTTTCGCTCGAAGCGCAGCCATGGCATTCAACCGCTGGGCGGATAATAAATTTGACAAAGAAAATATCAGAACAAAAATACGTGAACTGCCAAGCGGAATTATTTCTGAGAAGAATACACTTGTATTTGTAATTATAAATTGTGTTTTGTTTATCGTTACAACTTTTTTCATTAATCAAATTTGTTTTTATCTCTCGCCAGTTGCGCTGCTCGTTATTCTCGGATATAGTTATACAAAAAGATTTACACCGCTCTGCCATTTAATTCTCGGACTTGGACTTTCACTTGCACCTATCGGAGCATTTCTCGCTGTGACAGAAGAATTCAAACTGCTTCCTCTATTATACTCGTTCGTGGTTTTATTTTGGGTAAGCGGCTTCGATATTATTTACGCTTTACAAGATGAAGAATTCGACCATTCGCAAAATTTAAAATCAATTCCGGTGTTAATGGGGAAAAAAAATGCTTTGCTCTTTTCACGAATACTTCATTTGATTTCTGCAAGCTTAGTTTTATTTGCAGGATATTATGCTGGATTTCATTTGTGCTATTGGATTGGCGCAGGAATTTTTATTTCACTTCTTATTTATCAGCATACGCTCGTTAAACCAAATGATTTGCGCAAAGTAAATCTTGCATTCGCAACAATGAATGGAATTGCAAGCGTTGTCTTCGCAATTTTTTTTCTACTGGAAATTTATTTTTGAGAATCTCTTTTCGCTTTTTTACTTCTCATTCTCATATTCAATCCTTCCACCAAAAGGGAGAAAAGCATGGAAGAATAAATATATTGACGCGGCACGTGATAGTGAAATGAATCGAGAATAAGCATCATTCCAATCATTAAAAGAAAAGCAAGCGCAAGCATTTTAATGGTGGGATGCTTGTTGATGAAGTCGCTTACAATTTCAGAAAACCAAAGCATGATTATCATAGCGAAAATTACTGCTGCAATCATGATTAAAACATTTGTTACCAATCCAACTGCAGTGAGAATTGAATCGAACGAAAAGATAATATCAATAAAAACTATTTGCATAATAATGGCATTCATTGCACCTGCTCGTATATTTTTCGAAAGTTCATCATATCCTTCTATCTTATTGTGAATTTCCAAAGTAGTTTTAATAAGAAGAAAAACTCCTCCGGAAAATAAAATCAAATCTCTTCCCGTTGCGCCAAATTCTCCTATGAAAAACAATGGCTCCTTCAATCCGATTACCCAAGTAATGCTGAATAATAAAAGTATCCGCATGATAAGCGCAAGCGATAATCCTGCAGCCCGTGCTTTTCTCTGCTCTTGCCGCGAAGGAAGTTTTCCGGCAACAATTGCAATGAAAATAATATTGTCAATGCCCAGAACAATTTCAAGCACAGTAAGCGTGAGCATGCTGATTACTGCATTCACTGAAAAAAGTTCTTGGAAATTTTGCGTGAGATTCATTTTAGAAAATGATTTTGTATCGGTGTAATTGCATTTGACACAAAAATACTCAGAAAAGTTTCGTTTCAACTGAAATTATTCTCTTTCATTTTAAGTAAGTTATACATGATACGCGTTTAAACATGGTATTATGTGTTGCATGATACTGTTTTATGTATACCTTTGTATCGTCAATCAGAAAAATAAAACACAAAATAAAAAATGGACATAGACAACACACAGGCGCAAATGAGAAAAGGAGTCCTGGAATTTTGCATTCTTGCCACGCTCACGAACGGCGACGCGTATCCCACTGAAATTATTGAAAAGATGAAAGACGCGAAACTCGTAGTGGTGGAAGGAACGCTTTATCCCCTGCTCACCCGCCTTAAAAACATGGGGCTTCTCAGCTATCGCTGGGAAGAATCCACATCAGGACCACCAAGAAAATATTACAAACTCACTCCGGTGGGAAAACAATTCCTGAAAGAATTGGAATCTACCTGGGAGGAACTTGTAAAATCAGTAAACAAAATCACAAAATAATAAATCTCGAAAAACGAAACCGTACGAAAAGTACGAAACAATAAAACCAATTACAATGAACAAGACAGTTACCATCAATCTCAGCGGAATCATTTTTCATATAGATGAAGACGCGTATCAGAAACTGAGCAGTTACCTGAACACCATTCGCGGATATTTTTCCGAATCGGAAGGACGAGACGAAATCATGGCGGACATTGAGAACCGGATTGCGGAAATGCTTTCGGAAAAAGTATCTGACAGAAAACAAGTCGTGCTGATGACCGATGTGGATTATGTAATCGGAGTGATGGGCAAGCCGGAAGATTTTGCCGGAGAAAAATCCCATAGCGAAGAATCTAAAAAAGAACAAGCAACTTACACTTCGACAGGAAGACGAAGAAGAATTTTCAGAGACACCGATAATAAAATTCTCGGAGGAGTTTGCTCGGGTATCGGTGCGTATTTCAACTTTGACCCGCTCTGGCTTCGCCTCGCGCTTGTAGTTTGCTTTTTCACTTTTGGTTTCGGCCTTCTTTTATATATAGTATTGTGGATTGTGATTCCTCAGGCAAAAACCACCGCGGAAAAATTGGAAATGCGCGGAGAAGATGTGAACATTTCCAACATCGGAAAAAAAGTGGAAGAAGAAATGCACCACTTCGGAAAGAAAATGGAAAGTTGGGGACAAGAAGTAAAACAAAATGTTTCATCGGGAAAGGCGAGAGATTTTGTAGACAAGTTTGTGGATTTTGCTAGTTCAGTGTTTGGCGCATTCTTCAAAGCGTTTGCAAAATTACTCGGAGTGTTTTTTGTGATTCTCGGTTCCATTCTTCTTATTTGCATCATCGCTTCTCTCTTTGGAAAATCAGGAGTGATTCAAATAGACAATCATTCTATTTCTCTTCACGAATTCTTCTATACATTTTTTGAAAACGGAGACCAGATGATGCTTGCTTCCATCGCCATTGCGCTCGTTGCTGGCATTCCGCTTATCATGCTCGTGTACGGAGGAATGAAAATGCTTCTCGGAATAAAAGGAAGCAACCGGATTGTAAATATTTCCGCGGGAGTTTTATGGCTCATCGGAATTGCGCTTGCTGTCACGATGGGCGTGCAAATCGGAAATCAGTTTTCAGAAGAAGCATCGAGCAGGCAAATTCTCCCTATGAAAAAAACAAAATGCGACACTCTTTTTCTTCATGTGAAAGAAGCAAACGGATGGAACGAAGAAGAAACTTACCGCAAAAGACGTTTTCATTTTTCATTCCGAAAACATCATTTGATTTCTTCTGACAGCGCTAACATTTATTTTGGTTATCCTTCGCTCGATATTGTGAAAGGAGAAAAAGACAGCGCAGAAATTGTAGTATATAATGAAGCGCATGGCAAAGACAAAAAAGAAGCGCTTCACTTTGCGCGAAACATTAATTATGAAATTTCTCAGAAGGATTCTCTGATTGAACTCATGCCGTATTTTTCTATTCCCAAAGATGAAAAATGGCGCAACCAGTAAGTGCATGTGGAAGTTCGCTTGCCGAAGGGAAAAACAATTTACATAGGAAAAAACATGAATCACATTCTTGACGATGTGCAAAACGAAACCGATACGTGGGATGGCGACATGGTGGGAAGAAGATGGCTCATGGGCGCGGAAGAATTAAAATGCATGGATTGCGAAGGACTGGAAGAAAATCATCATAAATATTCAAAACATATTTCTATTCATTCGGATAAATAATAAATCTAAATCAAAAAAATGGAAACACAAAATCAAAACACAGAAAAAAAATCTGCAGCAAAAAAAGCGGGCGGGTTGCTATTTGTCGGCTGCATGTTTATTGGCATGGCGCTCGGCTGGTATTTCGATGCTTATCAAATCGGAATGTTCGGAGGAATGGGAGTTGGATTTATTATGATGGCAGTAGTAATTTTATCTCAGTCGAATAGAAAATAAAGTGAGTTAAAAATTGTTAAACCAACAAATCTTCTCTTCAGCAAAGAAAAAAACTATATTATTGCGCATGGAAAAAAAATTTCTCTTTTCTTTATCTTTTTTATTTTTTATTCTCCAGTCCTTTTCTCAGCAATGGCCCGGTGGCGGACAAGGAAACTGGCAAGGCGGTGGCGGTGGCGGCAAAGAAAATTGGAAAGACATGGTAGAGAAAATGAAAGTCGGTCATTTATATGGAAAAATAATTGACAGCACCACTAACAAAGCGGTTGAGTTTGCTTCGGTTCAACTCATAGACCCGGTGGCGCTTCAAATGAAAAAAAAAGATGCAGTTGTTGCAGGGCAATTGACGGAATCAAACGGTGATTTCAGTTTGGAAAAAATAAATGTGATGGGAAATTATAGAGTGAAAGTTACTGCACTGGGTTATGTTACTAAAGAAATTTCAGTTGCGTTTGGAGTAAATATGAAAGAGGGAATGCAAGGGATGATGAATGCCGACAAAGATTTGGGAAATATAAAATTGAAACCTCATGCAACACAACTGAAAGAAGTAACGGTAGAAGCAAGCGCACATGTAATGGAACTAAAACTGGATAAAAAAGTTTTTAACGTTGAAAAAAATATTGTTTCTGCCGGAGGAACTGCACAGGATGTGTTGAAACAAGTTCCTTCCGTGAGCGTGGATGTGGACGGAAATGTTACCATGCGGAATGCCGAGCCGCAGATTTTTGTAGACGGAAAACCAACTACGCTAACGCTCGACCAGATTCCTGCCGATGCAATTCAGAGCGTGGAAATAATTTCAAATCCCTCTGCAAAGTACGATGCATCGGGCGGGCAAGGGGGAATTTTAAATATTGTTTTGAAAAAAGACAGGCGCATGGGCTACAACGGAAATGTTCGCCTCGGTGTTGACCAATATGCAAGAGCCAATTGCGGTGCAGATATAAATATGCGCAACGGAAAAATAAATATTTTTCTCAGCTCAATGTACAACGAGCGCTATTCACTTACTACCGGAAAAACCAATCGCGAAAATTTAATCGGGTATCCGCTCACAACTATTTCTCAGAATCAGAAATCAATCACCGATGGATTATTCATGATGACGCGCGGAGGATTTGACTGGTTTATGGATAACAGAAATACTTTTACGCTCTCAGGAAATTATGTGCATGGAAAATTTTCTCCTTCTGATGAACTTACTACAAGAACTGATACGACCTTTCCAAATAAAAATTCTTCTTCCTATGACAGAACTTCCGGCACATCGCGGCAATTTTCCAATACAGGTGCTTCGCTTCAATACAAACATCTTTTTCCCCGGCAAGAACAGGAGTGGACTGCCGATTTAAATTATAACAAAAGCCAGTTTCTGGCTAGCGGAGATTATACCACAAAATATTCTGATGTAAACGGAAATCATATCGGGAAAGATATTTTTCAAAACATGGATGGAACCGGCCACAATGGAATGTTCACCGGGCAAACTGATTTGGTTCTTCCGTTTAATTCCAAAGATTCAACTAAAAAGAAACTGGAAACCGGAATCCGCGGCTCTTACAGGGATTTTGGAAGTTTGACAAAAAATTTTATTAAGAACGACAGCACCGGAGAATTTACATTGATAAAAAATCAAAGCACCAATTATAAATATATTGACCAGATTTATGCAGCGTATGCAACTTTTGGAATCCAGAAAAAGAAATTCAACTGGGAATTTGGTTTACGTGGAGAAAGTTCTTTTTATACCGGAGAACTTCTGGATTCAAATAAAACATTTAAAAATTATTATCCAATAAGTTTGTTTCCAAGTTTTTCTTCCACGTATGATTTAACCAAAAAAGATAATTTTCAGTTTTCTTATTCGAGAAGAATTAACCGCCCGTCTTTTTTTCAAATCATTCCTTTCACCGATTATTCCGATTCGCTTAATCTGAAACGAGGAAATCCCGCCTTGAAACCTGAGTTTACACACTCGCTCGAGTTTTCTTATCTGAAAACTTTTAACCGGGAAAATAATCTTCTGGCAACTGTTTATTTTAAGAACACAGATAACATTATTACAAACTATCAGCAGAGAGAATATGATACTGTGCTTCACCGGAATATAATTCTCAGTACGTATGAAAACGCAAACTCAAGCGAAGTGTATGGCGCAGAACTTACAAGCAAGCATGGAATAAAAAAATGGCTGGAGTTTACAACCAACTTTAATTTTTATTATGCTGTGCTTAATGCAAAAAATCTTGAAGCCAATCTTTCCAATGAGCGATTCTCCTGGTTCACGAAAGAAAATTTCACTTTCAAACTTCCGAAAAATATCAGTTTGCAAATCGCATTTGAGTACCGCTCAAAAACAAATGTTCCCGTAACGCGCGGTGATAATAAATATGGCGGCATGAGTGGATGGCAGCAATCGCCTGCTTCCACTGCGCAGGGCTATATTAATCCGCGCTATTCAATTGACGGTGCTATCAAATATGAATTCATGAAAAATAAAGCCGCGAGCGTGAGTGTGAATGTTCGCGATATTTTCGGAACAGATATAAATCAAACTATCACCAATTCCACCTTCTTCTCTCAAACTACTTCGCGCATCCGTGACCCTCATTTTGTGCGCCTTAATTTTTCTTACCGCTTCGGAAAATTTGACACTTCGCTTTTCAAACGAAAAAATATGAAAATGAATACGGACGGAATGGATGTTGGAATGTGATTACATCACTGTAACAAGATGCGAATGGCTCACCGCATTTTCTTCAGAAGGGTGAGATAAATATTTTTCATTTACTTTTATTTTTTTATAATCATTCATCAGCGGCTCACGGTCAATTCGCTCGGCAATTGGAATATTTTGTTTTTTATAAAGCGTTTCGTAATCATAAATCCGCAGACGGTTTAGCGGCTGAACATTGTTGTTAATCCATTTCCACTGTACATCGGAAAATTTCAGAAAGTTGTAAATGGTAATGCTTAAATCCATATGCGCAAAATGGTCGCTCAAATCAATTGCGTGGCTCATGACTCCGCCACTTTTGCAAAGCAATTTTAATTTTTGGAGAATGCCTTCCAGGATTTCGGGATAGATGTGTTCAAACGTATTGTTCGAAGTAATTAAATCCATGCTCGCATCCGGAAGAAAAAGCTTTCGCGCATCCATCACCATGTAAACAATATTGTGCTTCTCGAGCAAATCAAAAAAATCTTTGGAAGGATTTTCTGCTTCGTGCAAAACAATTTTCAATCTTTCTTCAGAAATTCCAGGGAGGAATTTTTCTAATTTATTTTTTCTATGGTATTCGTGAAATTTTCTCAGAGTAGCAAGTGTAAATTGCGGGTTGCTTAGCCGCGTTAAGTCAACAGTGGTAATGCTGGATGCTCCATACAAAAACATTCCTGCCGGAACTACCGGATACCATCCCGTTCCGATTTCTAAATGAGAAAAATCTTTTGTGGAATTATATTTTCTGAAATATTTATAATGATTCGCGCAGTGAATTAACCTGTCTTCAAAATATTCATCGGAAAGAAAAACTCCGCGCGTAATATATTTTTGAAAAAGAAAATTAATATTGTGGCTATAGGGAAGAAACGAAATTCCCTTCTGAACAATTGCTTTTGCAATCCATTTCATAAGAAAGCGAAGATAACAAAGGCAAGATATATGCTGATAAAATTTGATTTCCCCATCCTTAAAATCGTTAATCGCATAGCCATCTTTCATTATATTTGTCCGTATTGATTATGGCAAAAAAATCTACAACTGCAAGCGTGGAAAAAAAATTATCGTTCGAAGAATTCAAAAAAACAATTCTCAGCGATTACCGCATTGCCAACGAAAGCCGCGAAACAAGTTTACTCGGCAGAAAAGAAGTTCTCACGGGCAAAGCCAAGTTTGGAATTTTCGGAGATGGAAAAGAAGTTGCGCAGATTGCGATGGCAAAAGTTTTTCGCGAAGGAGATTTCCGCTCCGGCTATTACCGCGACCAGACATTTATGCTCGCAACAAATACAATTACTCTCGAACAATGGTTTGCAGGTTTGTACGCGAACGCTGATGTGGAAGCGGACCCGATGAGCGCGGGCAGGCAGATGGGCGGGCATTACGCAACGCGCTCTCTGAATTCTGACGGCACGTGGAAAGATTTAACCAAGATTAAAAATTCTTCTTCCGATGTTTCTCCTACGGGAAGCCAGATGCCGCGATTGCTCGGGCTGGCGCTCGCTTCAAAATTTTACCGCAACAATCCGAATCTTCACAGCGAAGAGTTCAAAAATTTTTCCGATGAAGGAAATGAAGTCGCCTTCGGAACAATTGGCGATGCAAGCACGAGCGAAGGAATGTTTTGGGAAGCAATAAATGCCGGAGGAGTTTTGCAGGTGCCGATGATTGTTTCGGTGTGGGATGATAATTTTGGAATTTCCGTTCCTAAAAAATATCAGACAACAAAAGAAAATATTTCTGAAGCGCTCAAAGGATTTCAGCGCGATGAAAATAAAAACGGCTATGAAATTCTGAAAACACGCGGATGGGATTTTCCGCATCTCTGCGAAACGTATGAGAAGGCAGTGAAGATTGCGCGCGAGGAACACGTTCCGGTTTTAGTTCACGTAGATGAAATGACGCAGCCACAAGGGCACAGCACGAGCGGTTCGCACGAAAGATATAAATCGAAGGAGCGCCTGCAATGGGAAATTGATTTCGACCCGCTCAAAAAAATGCGCGAGTGGATTTTAAATTCTGCAATTGCTTCCTCGGATGAGTTGGATAAAATAGAAGCGGATGCAAAACTCCGCGCGCGCGAAGCAAAAAATAATGCGTGGAAAATTTTTAATGTTCCGATAAAAGAAGAATTGAATATTGTTCTTTCCTTATTAAGTGAAATCAATGGAATAGAAGAATTAATCAATGAATTGAAATCAACCATTGACCCGACAAGAAAAGATGTGATTTCCATAGCGAGAAAAGCATTATGGGTTACTCAAGAAAATAATTCTGCGAGAGAAAAACTTTCTCATTGGATTAAAGAACAACTCTCGCTGAACTTTGAAAGATATTCTTCTCACTTGCACAGCGAATCAAATTTTTCAGCATTGAAAGTGGAAGAAGTTTCCGTAGAATTTTCTTCAGAAGAAAAAATGATTGACGGAAGAGAAGTCCTACGCGAAAATTTTGACGCCATACTTTCAAAATATCCTGCCGTACATATTTTCGGAGAAGATTCAGGAAAAATAGGAGGAGTGAATCAGGGGCTGGAAGGTTTGCAAAAAAAATATGGTGAGCATCGCGTGTTCGATACGGGAATTCGCGAGTGCACAATCATTGGGCAGGCAATCGGAATGGCAATGCGCGGGCTTCGTCCGATTGCAGAAATTCAATATCTCGATTATCTTTTATATGCGGTGCAAATTCTCAGCGATGATCTGGCAACAGTGCAGTACAGAACGAAAGGCGGGCAGAAAGCTCCGGTGATTATCCGCACACGCGGTCACCGCCTCGAAGGAATCTGGCACAGCGGTTCTCCTATGGGAATGGTGATAAATGCGCTGCGCGGAATTCACGTTTGTGTTCCGAGAAATATGACAAAGGCCGCAGGATTTTACAACACGCTGCTCGCTTCTGATGAACCGGGAATAATTATTGAGCCGCTGAATTCTTACCGCTTGAAAGAAAAATCTCCTGTGAATTTTGGCGAGTTCGGAAATCCGCTCGGTGTTCCTGAAATTCTCAAAGAAGGAAATGATGTTACGCTCGTTACTTACGGACCCAATTGCAGAATTGCAATGGAAGCAATCACTCATCTTGAAAAGAAAAATATTTCGGTTGAATTGATTGATGTGCAAACTTTGCTTCCTTTCGACATTCATCATTCCATTGTCGAATCGTTGAAAAAGACAAACAGAATTATTTTTATGGATGAAGATGTGCCAGGCGGTTCTTCGGCTTTCATGATGGAAAAAATTCTCGAAGAGCAAGGCGGATATAATTTTCTCGACTCGGAACCAAAAACTATTTCCGCAAAAGCGCATCGTCCAGCTTACGGAAGCGATGGAGATTATTTTTCCAAGCCGAATGCTGAAGATGTTTTCGAAACGGTTTATGATTTGATGCACGAGAGCAATCCCCAAAAGTTTCCAAAACTTTACTGATGCATTTCATTAGAATAAATTTATTTTTTCTACTTTCATTTTTATTTGTTTATTCTCACGGCTTCTCTCAAAATGACACGCTAAAAAAAATATTCAAACAATCCTTTTCCCTCACCGAAGAATATAGAGGCGACTGGGGCGGATACACTCATACTTTTATTTTTACAAAGCAAGATACCACTGAAGAAATTCTATGGAAGGATCCGGATTTTCCTGACGGAGAAATGCCAAGAGAATTAAAAATCATTTTACCGCTCGATGGAATGAAAAAACTGGAAAAACTTTTTACCGGCTGCGCTTCAAAAATTAAAAGTTCAGATAGGAAAAGCACCGAGCACATAAAATATATTTTCAAAAGCAAAGAGCTTACTTATACGATTGATGATAACTTTACAATGCTTTGCAACGATGATTTCAAGGAATGGAAACAAAATCTTTTCAGCGAAGGAATAAAGCAAGAAAAACTGAGAAAGAAGAAATGAAAAAGATTACTGAAATAGATTCTCACTACGACCATCTTGAAAAGATGGATGTGAAAAAACTTCTTGTCAGTATAAATAAGGAAGACCAAACTGTTCCCCGCGCTGTTCAGAAAGCGATTCCCGCTATAGAAAAATTAGTAAAAGTAATTGTAAGCAAACTAAAAACTGGCGGACGATTATTTTACATTGGCTCAGGAACAAGCGGACGATTGGGAATTGTAGATGCATCGGAATGCCCGCCAACCTATGGAGTGGAACACGGAAAAGTAATTGGACTTATCGCAGGTGGAGATAAAGCAATTAGAAAAGCAGTTGAGTTTGCTGAAGATAATTTGGAACAAGGTTGGAAAGATTTAAAAGCAAATAAAATTTCTAAAAAAGATGTTGTGATTGGAATTACCGCAAGCGGAACAACGCCTTATGTAGTTGGTGCGTTGAAAAAATGCAACGCAAATAAAATTATTACTGCTTGCATCACTTGCAATCCCGGCAGGCCGGTTGCGCTCACAGCAAAATATCCGGTTGTAGTTGTTGTCGGTCCGGAATTTGTAACCGGAAGCACACGAATGAAAAGCGGCACCGCACAGAAATTAGTTTTGAATATGATTTCTTCCACGGTGATGATAAAACTCGGGCGTGTGCGAGGAAATAAAATGGTGGACATGCATCTCTCGAACAACAAACTGGTAGAGCGCGGAACAAAAATGATTATGCGCGAACTTAAACTCCCCTACTCTTCTGCGAAAAAATTACTTTTAAAATATGGAAGTGTGAGGAGAGCGCTGAGAGGAAAAAATTAAATTGCTTTCTCTTTCACCCGTTCGGTTACTTTTCTTCCCAGATAAACTTTCAGTGCTTCCTCTAAACACTTCATCGCATTTTTCAAATCTTCAATCTTTAACACGTAAGCAATGCGCACTTCATCTTTGCCTGCACCAGGAGTAAAATAAAATCCTGTTGCGGGAGCAAGCATCACCGTTTGGTTTTTGTATTCGAACTTTTCAAGAAGCCACTGGCAAAAATTATCTGCGTCATCAACCGGCAGGCGCACAATGCAGTAAAATGCTCCGGCAGGTTTCGGGCAAAACACTCCTTCAATTTTATTCAGCGCATCAATCACATAATCTCTTCGTGCAACATATTCTTTTTTCACTTTGTCAAAATAAGATTGCGGAGTATCAATGGCAGCTTCGGCTGCAACTTGTCCGAAAGTTGGCGGACTCAATCTCGCCTGCGCAAACTTCAAAGCATACGCCATCACATCTTTGTTTTTAGAAATGAGCGCGCCAATCCTTGCACCGCAGGCGGAATATCTTTTCGAAACGGAATCGAGAAGGATGACATTGTTTTCAATTCCTTTCAAACGCATCACAGAAAAATGTTCTTCGCCATCATAGCAGAATTCACGGTAAACTTCATCGGCAAATAAAAATAAATCGTGCTTGAGAACTAAATCGCGAAGCGCTTCCAACTCTTCTCTGGAATATAAATAACCGGTTGGATTATTCGGATTGCAAATCATAATTGCTTTTGTTTTCTTCGTAATCACTTTTTCAAACTTGGTAATGGAAGGAAGAGCAAAACCGCTTTCAATATTAGAACGAACCGGCTTCACCACCACTCCTGCCCGCGTGGAAAATCCATTATAGTTTGCGTAAAAAGGTTCGGGAATAATTATTTCATCTCCTTCGTTCAGGCAAGTCATCATTGCAATTTCAATTGCTTCCGAGCCGCCTGTAGTAATAATGATGTCGGAAAAATCTATGTTAATGCTGTGCTTCTTGTAATACCCTGCAAGTTTTCTTCGGTAACTTTCAATTCCTGCGCTGTGAGAATACTCCACTACTTTCGGTGAAAAATTTTTAATAGCGTTCAGCATTGTTTCGGGAGTTTCAATATCCGGCTGACCAATGTTTAAATGATAAACTTTTCTTCCCATTTTTTTTGCCTGCTCTGCATACGGAACCAGTTTGCGGATGGGAGATGCAGGCATTTGCTTCGCTTTGTGAGAAATTTTTGGCATTGCAGTAATTTAATATCGAAGATTTAATAGGTAATATTTACTGGCAAATGTATCACAATAATTTTTCTTTCTTAAATATTACATCTTAAATTTTACCTGTTACTTTTTTTTTCTGATTTATTTTCCTGAATCACTCCTTTGAAACGAAGTTTTGTAGGAGAATTTGAAGCGTTTGAAATTACATCCACCGTTCTATCTTGCCTGTCATATTTTTCTTTGGTGTTGAAGGTAAGAAGAATTATTCCCGAATCTCCGGGCTTAATCGGGTAATGCGGAAAATCTCCTACCGTGCATCCGCAGGTAACTTCTATAGTTGAAATGCGAAGAGTATCCGTTCCTGAATTCGTAAACTCATATTCAATTTTCACGGTGGTTCCCTGCTTTACAAAACCAAAATTGTATTTTGGATTTTTAATTTTAAGAAATGCGCCTGATTTTTTTTCCTGTGCGGTTGCTTCGACTCCGCTCAGAATGACAAAAAAGAAAAAAAATATCCCGTACAAAATAAAAATGTACGGGATAAATTTTTGAAATCGCTTCACAATTTCAAAAAAAACTTAGTGAGGATTTGTTGGCGGAACAGACGGAGAAGCAGTAACAGTTCCTGCAGGAGTTGGAGCTGCCTTCACGGTGCCGTGAATCTTCAAAGTTTTGCTCGGAGTTTTTGCATTGGAAGAAACCGTAACAGTTTTTTCAAAACTTCCCACGCGCTTTGTATCGTAGTGAACTTTGATTACTCCGGTTTCTCCCGGTTTAATCGGGTCTTTAGGTGCAGTAGGAACCGTGCATCCGCATGAACCGGTCGCACTGTAAATAATCAGC
This sequence comes from Bacteroidota bacterium, assembly GCA_016195025.1. Classification (NCBI taxonomy): domain Bacteria; kingdom Pseudomonadati; phylum Bacteroidota; species Bacteroidota bacterium. The sequence continues at coordinate 55,136 of JACQAL010000057.1, forward strand.
GGCTCTTTTCCTTTATTCTTGAATTTGAATTCGCGGTTGCCGTCTGCATCATTTTCTATTGTTCCGTAATCAATATTTTCATTTTCAAAAATAATGTCCGGGGCATTTGGATTTTCAGGAGCAACAGTCGCTGTGTTTTGCGGAGCAGGAGCTGGTGCCGGTGCTGCTGTTTGAGCTTTGGTGATAAACGCGGTGAACAGGATTGCCGCGATTGCAAGAATTGTTTTTTTCATAATTGATTTTTTAGTTGTGAGTTCTTTGAATTTTTACTTTACTTTTTTTATTGTCCCATTCCTCCGTTTTTCGTTCCGGGAAAGGCTTCTTCCTGTGCAGGACCTTCAATGGTTCCTTTGATAGAAAGAGTAAGAGGAGAATTTTTTGCGTTTGAAGTTATCGTAACTGTTTTTGTGAAAACTCCCACGCGGTTACTATCGTATTTAATTTTGATGACTCCGCTTGCACCCGGAGCAATGGGTTCTTTCGGACAAGAAGGAGTGGTGCATCCGCACGATGCCTGGCAATTCGAAATGATGAGCGGCTCTTTGCCGGTATTTTTGAATTTGAATTCGTGCGAGCATTCGTCTCCTTTCTGAAGTGTTGCAAAATCGTGTGCAGTTTCTTCAAAAGTTATTTCAGGAGCATTGGGATTTGCTTTTGCATCCTGTGCCGGAGGCGCAATCGGAGTTGGCGTAATGGCGGTCTTGACCGGTTCCTGCTTCGGAGTTGTTTTGGGTGCTTCCTGTGCGAAAGATCCTTCGACTCCGCTCAGGATTCCAATACAAATTAAAATTCCGAGAGATAAAATTGTTTTTTTCATGATACTTTTTTTTAATGTGAACAAAGTTAAAATATATTTTGAATTATGTTACTTCTTGTTTTCGTTCGATTTCATTTTTTCTTCATCCTTTGCAGGAGCATCGGTTCCTTCCGTTTCTTCAACAACCATGCCTCTGATTACAAGATTTACCAGAGGAGTTTTCGCATTGGAAGAAATAGTGACCTCCTTGGCAAAATTTCCAACGCGCGTACTGTCGTAATGCACTTCTATGTAATCTGATTTGCCATGCTTAAGCGGCTCCTTCGAGCAATGAGGTTTGGTGCAGCCGCATCCCGCACGGCATTCATTAATCACGAGCGCTTCTTTGCCGGTGTTTTTGTATTTGAATTTATAAACGATGGACGAACCTTTTTTCACGGTTCCGAAATCATGTGAAAGTTCTTCAAAAGTTATTTCAGCTGCGGTGGGCGAAGCATTGGGATTTACCTGTGGTTTTGGCGCAGGCGGATTCGGTTTCTCCTGAGCAATTGCAGATGTTCCTGTAATAAGAAGGATATAAAGAAATTTTTTCATGTTGCTTAGTTTTGTTATTAAAATCCAAAATTATGCCAAGAAAATATAACAAAACATTTAATTCTTAAATTTATTTCAACAAATGACTTTTTACATTGTTAAAAAACTAAACTAAAAATATCTTAACAGCTTTAACGTTGCAATAAAAATCATGAAACGAACTCTCATCTGGCTCACGCTCTTCAGCATTGCCATGGGTTACCTTGAATCGGCAGTGGTGGTTTACCTCCGCGCAATTTATTATCCGCTTGGTTTTAATTTCCCTTTAACGAACATGAATAATTTAATTGCTATCACTGAAATTGGAAGAGAACTTGCCACCATCATCATGCTTGCAGGAATCGGAATTATTGCAGGAAAAAATTCTACACAACGATTCGCGTGGTTTCTTTATTGCTTCGCAGTATGGGATATTTTTTATTATGTGTTCCTGAAAGTTCTGCTCAACTGGCCTGAATCGCTTTTCACTAGGGATATTCTTTTTCTGATTCCTCTTCCGTGGGTGGGTCCGGTGATTGCGCCAATACTAATTTCTCTCACCATGATTTACGCAACACTCATTCTTATTTATTACAATGAAAAGATTTCTTCTATAAAAATAAATTGGGAGGAATGGATTTTATTTTCCACAGGAAGTTTTGTTGTGATTTTTTCGTTTGTGCTTGATTGTTACCACTGCATTCAAACTTATAAAGGCGAAGTGCTTGATGCCATCAGCCATTATACTCCCACGCATTTTGACTGGTGGATTTTCATAGCGGGAGAAGCGCTCATCTTCTCTGCAATTGCTTTATTTTACATTCGCGCCAAAAGATTAATTTTGGCTCGGTGAATTTCCTCAGGCGATATTCTTTTTTAGCAGTAATTGTTCTTTCAACTGAACTGCTTTTGCTTTTTCTTTTCCGGACTCCTGTAAAAGATTTCTCGCGAGTTCCAAAAACCTTCGAGCAAATGATATTCGGAGAGAATATTTTTTCGGCTTCAGTTTTACCGAATCTATTTTCATCTGCCCCCACCCCAACCCTCCCCCAACGGGGGAGGGAAACAGGGAGGGGGCTGACTTTCCTCGAACAAAAATTAATTGCGTTCGGCTTGATGAACATTAACTCGCTCGATACCTCTATAAAAGTTTCCCTGAAATATTCCACGGAAGATAATTTCCTTCACAAGAACATGTACGGAGAATTGAAAAATTGTTATTTGCAGAAAGAGATAGCAGAAAAAGTGGTGAAGGCGCAAAAACTATTGAAAGAAAAATATCCTTTCTATTCCTTAATTATATACGATGGTGTTCGCCCCCTTTCCATTCAGCAAATGATGTGGGATGAAGTTCAGGTTCCGGAAAAACTCAAAGATAAATATGTTTCCAATCCCGAAGTGGGTTCGCTTCACAACTTCGGCTGCGCGGTGGATGTGAGCATTGTGAATGAAGAAGGATGGGAAATGGATATGGGAACTCCTTACGATTATTTCGGAGAACTCGGGCATCCCATCGCGGAGCAAAGAATGATTGACGAAGGCAAACTCACGTGGCGTCAATTTGAAAACCGAAAACTTCTTCGTGATGTGATGACCGAAGCCGGCTTCACCCCCATCACCACCGAGTGGTGGCACTTCAATGGAAGTTCATTAAAAATTGCCGGAGAGAAATATCATATTGTAGATTAAATGAAATCATATGCGCTGCTATTTTTGATTTCAATTTTCATGTCCTGCCAAAACCAGGAAGAAGATAAATTAATTTTTAGCGGAGAAGATGCGGGATTGAAAACTGACTTTTCAGAATATTTGAAAGATTCCCTTGGCGCAAGTATTATCAAACAATTCAAAGACAGCGGAAGCTTTGTTAACGGATTAAAAGATGGAAAATGGTTTGAGTATGCCGATACATCAATAACAGGAGATACGATATACATAGCAGCAATTGGCAATTATTCAAAGGGACAACGGGAAGGTGCATGGCTGCTTTATCTGGCACATATGGCATACGGTCATTTGCCCTGGGAATTATTTTCCAAAACAAATTATTTGCACGGCAAAAAAAATGGCAATGAAATTTTATTCAGAGGTCACGACACCTCGCGGGTGGCAACTTATGTAAATGGCAAGCCGCAGGGAATAATAAAAGAATATGAATCCGGTCGTCTCACCAGTGTTTATAAAATAGAAAATGAAAAAGCAATTTTGCGGGAAGAATATTTTCCTGCCGGCTGGATAAAAGCAAAATATACTGACACAATAATAGGCGGAAAGAAACTAAATGGATTTGAAACATTTTATCCCAACAAAAAAACCAAGTCGAAGGGATTTTATTTCAATGATGAATTGGATGGCGACTATAAATATTTTCACACGAATGGGAAACCTTGGTCTGAACGCATTTATAAAGAAGGAAAATTAGTTGAAGTAACCTGCAATTATGACGCTATGGGAAATTCATCAGATAAAGGAACTATGAAAAACGGAAACGGCACATTGATTCTCTACGATGAAGAAGGACTTCCAACAGACACGGAAAAATATGTAAACGGAGAAAAGCAAGAATAAATTTCGTTCAACTCTTTTCCAATTTTTGTCCTGTTCCCAAATTTTTCTAAATTCGCTCTCCTTTATGAAAAGACCGGAAGGATGGAATGCTGGAAGAATGGAAGATTGGAAAAAAGCCATCCATTCATCTGAGCATTTAACCGTTTCTTCATTATTCCACCATTCCATTATTCCACTATTCCATTATTTATGAAGATAGGAGTTCCGAAAGAAACAAAAGATCGCGAAAGGCGCGTAGCCGTAACACCCGATGTTGCTAAAACTTTAATCGGAAAAGGTTTTGAAGTGCTGGTGGAAGAAGACGCAGGTTTTCTCTCCAACTTTTCCAATCGTCAGTACCGAAGTGTGAATGCAAACATGATTACGGACCGCAAACAAATTTTTTCCGAATCGGATGTGATACTGATGGTGAACGCGCCAACGCCCGAAGAAATTTCCCGGATGAAGAAAGAAGCAGTGCTGATTTCCTTCATGTATGCCGCCACTCATCCTGATTTGGTAAGTGCATGCGTGAAAGCCGGCATCTCCGCATTCTCAATGGACGCAGTTCCGCGCATTTCGCGCGCGCAAAAAATGGATGCGTTGAGTTCTCAAACCAATCTTGCTGCATACAAAGCCGTCCTCCTTGGAGCCAACGCGCTTGGAAAAGTTTTTCCGATGATGACTACTGCGGCAGGAACTATCCGCCCCGCGAAGGTGATGATTTTCGGAGCGGGAGTGGCAGGACTACAGGCAGCAGCAACTGCCAAACGACTGGGAGCCGTGGTGGAAGTAACCGACATTCGCCCGGAAACAAAAGAGCAGGTTCAGTCGCTCGGTGCAAAATTTATTGACGTGGGAAAAGATGAATCCATCAAAACAGAAGGCGGATATGTAAAAACCGTATCGGAAGAATTTCTTAAACGCCAGCGGGAAATTCTTACCAAACATATTTCAGAAGCAGACATAGTAATCACAACGGCTCTCATCCCCGGAAAAAAATCTCCCGTGCTTGTTACGCGCGAAATGGTTAAAACAATGATGCTCGGTTCCGTAATCGTGGATATGGCTGTGGAACAAGGCGGCAACTGTGAACTCAGCGAACTAAATAAATCCATTGTAAAAGAAGGAGTCACCATTATTGGCGAAAGCAATCTTGCCAGCTGCCTGCCGATGAATGCCAGCCAGATGTACGCAAAAAATATCAGCGAACTTCTTTTACATCTTGCCGACAAAGACAAATTCAAATGGGAAATGGAAGAAGATATTACAAAAGGAAGTTTGATTGTGCATAAAGGAATGGCAGTACATCCCAGCGTATCGAAACCAGTTAATACTTAATCATTCATTAATTCAAATTCTAATATACTAATTGATACCAATGAAACGAATAATACAAATGAATACTAATAATCCATTCGCACATTAGTATAATTAGTTTCATTAGTATTCATTTGTATATTGGCATTATAATAAAAAAAATTATGGACACAATTCTAAATTTTATTTCAGATCATCAGATGACTTTTTACTTCGTCATCCTTTCCATCTTCGTGGGAGTGGAAGTGATTGGAAATGTTCCAACCGTTCTGCACACGCCACTGATGTCAGGTGCAAATGCAATTCACGGTGTAGTGATTGTAGGCGCCATCTTCGTCATGCTGAATGTTGATTCATCAAATTATTTTGCTCTTGCTTTAGGTTTTCTCGCTGTCCTTTTAGGAACACTCAATGTTGTTGGAGGATTTGTGGTCACAGACAGAATGCTGGAAATGTTTAAGAAGAAAAAATAATATAATGCTAATATACTAATTGATACTAATGATACAAATAACGAATAATACGAATGGCTGCTATTAGTATGATTCGTTTCATTAGTATTCATGCGTATATTGGCATTTTAAATTAATAAAGAATTTTATGTACTCTTCAATCCTCGGAATAGTTTACCTCCTCGGCTCAGTAACTTTTGTGATGGGATTAAAAATGATGAGCAATCCGAAGACCGCGCGCAACGGAAATCTTTTGGGCGCCTGCGGAATGACCATTGCCATTGTCGGAACAATTGTTTTGCACGAAGGAGAAGTAAAACCCATTGTGTACGGATTAATTTTTGCCGCCATTGCAATTGGAACAGTGATTGGATGGATGACAGCGAAAAAAGTTTTGATGACGAAAATGCCCGAACTCGTTTCCCTCTTCAACGGAATGGGAGGCGCCTGCGCAGCTTTAATTTCTCTAATTGAATTCAATCATCATGTTGAAACAGGCGCATCGACAGAAACAGGATTCATGCTCGCCATCATTGCCGCACTCATCATCGGCTCGGTTTCTTTTTCAGGAAGCATGATTGCTTTTCTGAAACTGAACGGCACAATGGCAAAACCAATTCGTCTTCCTTCTTACAATATGCTCAACAATGCAGTGATGGTGGGCGTGCTCGGCTTTGGCGCATATTTAATTTATTCGGGAGGAAATCTTCCGCTGGTTTATCTGCTCTTTGCTTCTGCCCTGCTCTACGGAATTCTTTTCACCATTCCCATTGGAGGAGCAGATATGCCCGTGGTAATTTCCTTGCTCAACTCATTCACCGGAATGGCTGCCGGCTTCGGAGGATTTTTATACGATAATAAAATTATGCTCACCGGTGGAATCCTGGTTGGCTCAGCAGGAACGCTGCTTACCATATTAATGTGCCGCGCCATGAACCGCCCGCTTTCGAATGTAATCTTTGGCGCATTTGGCGAAGGAAGCAAAGCAGCCGCTGCCGGAGCAACAACTGCAGGAGGCAGTGTGAAAGAAGCATCGGTAACAGATGCTGCGGTGATGATGAACTATGCAAAGAAAGTGGTGATTGTTCCCGGTTACGGATTAGCAGTTGCTCAGGCGCAGCATGTAATTCATGAACTGGAAATGCTTCTCGAAGAAAGAGGCGTGGAAGTTAAATATGCCATTCATCCCGTAGCAGGGCGAATGCCCGGGCACATGAATGTGCTGCTTGCCGAAGCGAATGTGGATTATGGAAAACTCGTTGAGATGGATGAAATCAATCCCCAGTTTGACACCACCGATGTTGTTTTAATTGTGGGAGCGAACGATGTAGTGAACCCCGCTGCAAAAACAAATCCTGCTTCTCCCATTTACGGAATGCCGATTCTCGAAGCGGAAAAAGCAAAGAACATCATCATTAACAAACGCTCGATGAACGCGGGCTATGCCGGCATTGACAATGAACTTTTCTACAACCCAAAGTCAAGCATGTTTTTCGGTGATGCGAAAAAAGCGCTTACTGAATTAGTGGCTGAGTTGAAGACAATGTAAGTTGTGCTTCCGGCACACATTCTTCTATCTTTGACGAATGAAATTTTACATTGACACTTCTGTGTTTGGCGGATACTTTGATGCGGAATTTTCAGCAGAGACAAAATTATTTTTTAAAGAGTTATTGAATGCTGAGCACACGGCTGTTGTGTCAGTTGAAGTAATAAGAGAAATAATTAAAGCGCATGAAAGAGTGAGCGGGCTTTTACTTTCGATTCTGGAAAAGAAAACTGAAGTTATTTTGTTTGATGAAAGAATCATTTCCCTTGCTAATAAATATGTAGAAGAAGGCGCCCTTACAAAACGCTACGTCAGCGATGCGCTTCATATTGCCTGCGCCACTATAACCAAAGCCGATGTGCTGGTGAGTTGGAACTTTACTCACATGGTAAACTTTTTTCGCATCAAACAGTATAACGAGATAAATCGTAAATTTGGATATCAGAATATAGATATAAGAAGCCCGAAAGAAGTGACACAGAAAAAAAATAATTCAAAAGCCGAAGAATCTTCGGTGTATTATGGAAAAAGCATTCCCGCCATGCAAACGGTGCGTGCGATACGTGATGAACTGGGTGAATTATACTGGAAAAATCCAACTGCTTATATCGAAGAATCAAACAAATTCACAAAAGAGTTTGTTGAAAAACATTTCGCTCAGAAAACCAAACACTCAGATTAACTCAAACGAGTTCTTTCTCCTTACAACATTTTTTTTCAAAGATTACTTCTGCGCTTTCTCTTCCATTGATTTCATTCTTTGCGCAAGGTTTGTATTGGATTGCTGAAGTTGCTCAATCATTTTCTGCTGCTGCTGAATTGCTTTTGTAAGCACAGGGATTAAATCGCTGTACATAATTCCAAGCGGGGCATCCGGGTTATCGGGAATTCTTACCACTTCAGGAATTACCTGCTGCAACTCCTGAGCCGAAAAACCAAGTTTAGTATTTTGCAGCGGAAACTTTTTCCATGTAAAACTTATGGGGTTAAGTTTCATTATTTCGCTGAGCCCATAAGGAGCACTTTTAATGTTTTCCTTTTCTCTTATATCAGAGGTTTGAATAACTCCGTTTGCCGCCCACACTTCCTGCCAGCGGTGCGCTGATGTTCCAAGCAGGCGACCATTATCTGAATCCGGCATGGTGTGCCCGCCCATCACATACGATTCGCTTCCGCCAATTTCGAAATACACAACACCATCCGCATTTGCTTCTCCGGCAAGGTTGTCACCGAATAATATTTGAAACGGATTTCCTGCACTGCGGTTCATGCGGAGAAACTCGGTGTTGTTGCCCGAAACAATTTCACATCGCACAGCAGGGCCTGTAGTTCCAATGCCCACATTTCCTGCTGATGTCCATACGCCAGTAACGTTGCTGGCTCCTGTTCCAAAAAAAACATTTGCGCCCGAATAATAATTCAGGTACATGCTTCCGGTTGAAGATGCATCTATGTGAAAATTGGAAGAGCCGTTATACAGGTGCGCCCATCCTGTGAATTTCATGTTGCCATTGACTTCCAGTTTTTCTGCTGCGCTTGTTGTTCCGATTGCCACTTCACCCACATCGGGCTGAAGCAGAAGTTTGTTGCAGCATCCGCCTGCATAGGTGGCGCGGTTAGTCCATTGCCCGTCAATATACGTTTGAATGGTATTGGTGTTATCGTATTGCTGCCCCATTACAATGCCATCGCTGTTGCCGGATAATATTTCCATTTTTAAATTTGGCGCTCTTGTGTTAATTCCCAAACTTACAGGACCCCATGCCTGCCCTCCGTCAAAAAAGAAATTGTTGCTCACGTGGCCAAGTTCGCCAACGGTTGCACCGGCATCGTGAAAAGAAATGGTGGTGTAATCAAGCCCCGAGAGCAATAAGTTGCTGTTGTAAGAACCCGCCCAACCGCCATTGCCGGGATAATCTATGCCTGCATTTCCTATATCCGTCACCGCACCGCTTTGAAAAGTGCCGGCACCGAAAGAAGTTCCGCCCTGAACATCTAATTTTTTACCCGGGCTTGTCGTGGATATTCCCACATTGGTTCCGTTATCGTATATAATGGAATTGCAGATGGCAGAAGCGGAAGTAAACTTGGTTACATAGTTGGCAGCCGCACCCGAACAAAAACTTGTTCCGCCATTCAGGAGTTGCGACCACACAGGAGAACCCGGAGTGTTGCTGTTGTAATAATATCCTGCCGGAGATAATCCACCGCTGCCGTTGTTGTACACGATTAAACTGGTGGCGGGCGATGGAATGGTTGCCGCATCATTCACTCCGGTGAGCGCCACGCGCGGAATGAGAACTCCTTTGTTGGTGAAATCCACATCGAGCCCTGCGGAAGAATTTGGAGTTGCACCGGTGGGATTGATTCCCACATTCTGCGAGAGGGAGATAAGGGGGATAAGGGAAAGAAGGGGAATAAGGGAGATAATTTTTTTCATTATGAAAAAGTTTAGTGAGTAAGTATGATTTTATTTCATCGAGGCGCTATTTGCTGGTAACGAAGTAACGAATCTTGTAACGAATGAATACACTTAATTTGATTCGTAAAATTCGTTACAAGATTCGTTACTTCGTTACCAGAAGTTTGAACACTTATTCTTAAAGATTCGCTCTCCGATGATTAAAACTTAAAGAAGAAAAAACAAACTGCCGCCCACGACCTGTTCACACCGCTGGCATAGCCAATGGTGCTGTGGCTGGAATTCTCCACCGTGCCGTCTGACTTCACATAGCCGATTGTAGAATGGCTGGAGTTCTCCACGGTGCCGTCTGATTTCACATAGCCCACCGTGCTGTGGCTGGAGTTCTCAATGGTTTCTCCCCGGATGTATCCGATGGTGGAGTGGCTGGAGTTTTCAATGGTGCCATCCGATTTAATGTAGCCCGAAGTGCTGTGGCTGGAATTTTCCACGGTGCCGTCTGATTTAATGTATCCTGTTGTGCTGTGGCTGCCGCTTTCAATGCTTTGAGCATAAAGCGAAACGCAGAGCGCAGCAGAAACGAGAAGAGAGAAAAGTTTTTTCATGTGATGAAGATTTTAGTTTAAGCAAATGTAAATTATTTCCGCTGACCAACTAAAAAAGCCCTCCGTTTATTGCGAAGGGCTTTTCAGTTGCGCGGGTTCACTGCGCTCATCCCACAGGCGCGCTCACGGCTTTGCTGAAATTTCCTTTTTCACCGCGCGTGTTTTTCATACGCGCTTTATACCAGGCGGTGCTGCCAACATCTGAAGATTCAAAAGTGGAGAGATACAAGCCGCGTTTGGCTTCGCCCACGTGCACGTATTGCGAATCATCGGGCTCTGCGTTTGGGTTCTGCACCGGCATGGGCTGTGGCGGCTGGTTGGCATTCTGGTTGGCAGGCGGAGCGGGCGGCTTCACAAGGGCTCTCCATATTTCTATTTCCTTAATTCCTTTTTCCCTGCCTTTCTTTTTGCTTTTATCAATATTTACTATGGCTAATTTATGAAAGAGATGCCCTATTTCGCGAACCACAATGCCCGCTTCTTTTGAGCCCGGCTCAGCAACACGCGTGAGCGTTGCATCCTGCAGCACCGTTCCGCGTTTCACTTTGAATGTTTCGCAATCACTCACGCTTCCGCTGAGGGCGATTTTATCGAGCAGGTGATGCCCCGTGTCTTTATCGTGGTCGTATTTCAAACAGTCCTTCCGGTTAAGATTGAGTTTTTCGGTGATGTCGCTGTTGCGCAGTTTCTTCACGCTGTATTTTTTATAAAGCGCATTGTCTTTGGTGCGGAAGGCGGTCCATGCCGCGCTTTCGGCTGCCGTCCATCCCCAGTTCTGGTAAACGGGGTTGTTGGTGTTGGGGTCAATGGATAGTTGCAAGTCATCGGTGTCAATGATGTACTTGTGAAACAAATCAATGGTGGTTGGAATTCTTGAATTTGACATGGTGTTAGATTTTATTGGTTATTATTTGTTTTTGCTCAGAATTTAAATGGCACTGCACGGGTGCCGTATGACACTGCACGGGTGCCGTATGGCTCACCACCGCTGCTGTATGGCTCGCCTCCGGTGCTGTATGGCTCGCCTCCGGTGCTGTATGGCTCGCTTCCGGTGCTGTATGGCTCACACAGAGTGCCGCAGGGCGGGCGGGGAGTTCTTCCTTATATAGTGCAACTGCTTTCATTGTTCGTTCGGGTTTGCATTGCTGCTTTCTTTGTTTGCGTTTCTGCTTCAGCGGTTTTCATTTCTTGCGTTGTGAATTGTGTTTCTATGGCTATAACGTTTGAGGGCAGCGGTTTGTTTCCGCATTTTTACCAGCGGCTTGTTTTCTTTCCGAAGGGGCTTTTTTATTTCCGAAGAAGGCGAAAGCAAAATTAAAGAAGGGGAAGCATTTTCGAAAGTTCCTCCTTGTATTCATCGGAGAGAGGAATTTTTGTTCCGTTTTTCAGCAGGAGATTTCCGCAGGCATCTTTTCCTTCAATTTCAGAAACGCGCACTGCATGCGAGCGGTACACGCGGCAAAACAAGCCGGTGGGCTGTATGCGTTCGCACCAGTAAGCGAGGCAGCCGTTCTGAAGCCATTCCGTGCCGTCATTAAAAATAAAAGCGGTGTATTGCTTGCGCGCTTCGAGGCGAAGTATTTCTTCGGGCGGTTCAAAATGCGTAACGCCTTTCAGGTCTTTGAGCGGAAGTTTTGGAGCCATGATGAATGCATTTATTCAACTTCATTCACGGGGGTTTTTACAGGCAACGCCCGTACCCGGAAAATATTTCATGCGCGGCTATGATTTGTTACGAACAAGGCAGTGAACAGGGAAATGCCGCGCGGAATTACCACTTACTCCTATAAACGACCACTTATTAATTTCCTGAAACATTTTGAATGTATTGCCGTATCTTTGCTAAAAAGCATTCATGAAGAAGATTTACGTTTTATTTTTTCCTACTCTTTTTTGCTCCGTGCTGCAGGCGCAGGTAATTTCTTTTCAACGAACATTCGGAGGAACGAGAGCAGATTATGCAGTGTGGGGACAGCAAACCAGTGAAGGAGGTTTTATTGTTGCCGGAAGTACCAACGGCACAAATACTTTTGGATTCGGAAGCATGGATGTATGCCTTGTAAAAACCGATTCAAGCGGCATTGTGCAATGGGAAAAAATTTACGGAGGAACAAATGATGAACATGCTGGCTTTGTTCAGCAAACAAAAGACGGAGGATTTGTGATTACCGGTTATACTTCCAGTTTTGGAGACAGCATTGATGTTTATCTTCTCAAAACCGATTCGGATGGAAATTTATTCTGGTCAAAAACTTTTGGAGGCACGGGCGCTGAATATGCAAGTTCGGTTCAGCAAACTTCTGACGGAGGATTTATTATTGCCGGTTCTACTTCCGGTTTCGGAGCGGGCGCCAATGATGTTTACCTGGTGAAGACCGATTCCAACGGATTCCAGCAATGGATGAAAGCGTATGGAGGAACAGCCAATGATTACGCAAGTTTCGCGCAGCAAACCAATGACGGGGGATTTATTGTTGCCGGTTTCACCTATAGTTTCAGCCAGGGATATGACGATGTTTATATACTGAAAACATCTTCCAATGGCACGCTGCAATGGTCAAAGACATTTGGAAGCAGCGGCTACGATGAAGGTTATTCCATTCAGCCAACCAATGACGGTGGATTTATTATTGGCGGAATGACTACAAGTTTTGGAGCGGGCTATGCAGATATGTATATACTGAAGACAACTTCAACCGGAAATCTGCAATGGTCAAAAACTTTTGGAGGCATTCAGTCAGAGGATGCAAGTTGGACACAACAAACCAATGACGGAGGATTTATCATTGGGGGATCGACTACAAGTTTTGGAGCGGGCTATCATGATATTTATTTGGTGAAGACCGCTTCTGACGGAAGTTTGCAATGGTCAAAGACCTTTGGCACGAACGATGATGATGTGGGAAGTGTTGATGGCCAGACAAACGATGGAGGATTTTTTATTTCAGGCGGAACATGGTTTTACACAGCGCAGAATGAAGATTTATATTTAGTGCGGACAGATGCAAACGGAAACACCGGATGTAATCAAACAAATCCTTCTACCCTGACAGGCGTTCCTTCCACCATAGTTGCAAATGCAGGCACGCTGGTTACACCTGGAGGAATTGGCGGAATTCCTGCCACCCAAACCGACAGTGGAGGAGCAACAGAAAAAACTTTTTGCTATACGGGAGTAGATGAAATTGAAAAGGAAGATGTAATAAACATTTATCCGAATCCAACATCCGGCATCTTTACAATACAAATAGGCAGTCAGCAGTCGGCAGTCGGCAATGAATACAAAACAGAAATTTATAATGTGTTTGGAGAAAAAGTGACACAAAGTGTCATTCCGAACGCAGTGAGGAATCTCACCATTGACATTTCCAATCAGCCCCAAGGAATTTATTTTCTGCAAGTAAAAACCGCAGAAGGAACTGCGGTGAAGAAAATTATTGTGCAGCTGTAAATTATTTTGTATTTTTGTTTATAGGAAATGAAAATGCTCAATAAATATATAACCACTCATCCCGAAGTATTAAGCGGGACCCCTGTTTTCAAAGGCACGCGTGTTCCCGTCAAAAACCTTTTCGATTATATTGAAACCGGAGAAACCATTGCAACATTTCTTGCTGATTTTCCTTCTGTAAAAAAAGAGCAGGCAATGGCAGTGCTTGAAGAAGCGGAAAAGTATTTAACGCATGCTGCATGAATATTCTTCTTGACGAGTGTGTTCCCGCTCCGCTCAAACAATTCCTGGCGAATCATCATGTTAAAACGGCTTCTGAAATGGGATGGAGCAGTTTGAAAAATGGAAAACTTCTTGAAGCTTCAATTAAAGAAGGGTTTGATGTGTTACTCACCATTGACAAAAATATTCATCACCAGCAAAATATAAAATCATTGCGCATAACTGTGATTGTTTTTGATATTGCAAGAAACAAAGTTGAGTTTTTTAAACCCCTGCTTCCTAAATTTTTTTCCATGTTAGATACCCTTCAGAAAGGGAAGGTTTATATTATTAAATAACGGAATCCTGTTGAATCCGGATTCTTATTCAACTGCACACACCGCGGCATCAAAATAAAAAAGCCCCCCGTTTATTGCGAGAGGGCTTTCCTGAAAATCCGTTTTACTGTTTATTCGTAAGCAAGGTAACGTAGCCGGTAAGGTTTTTTGTTTCTTCGCCCGCAGCGCGGATGAAAACAAAATCAAGGGCGTAATAGTACGTTCCGTTGGAGAGCAGCTGCCCTGCCAGCGAGCGCCCGTCCCAGCGGATTTCATCGGCAGTGGTTTCCCACACCTTGGCGCCCCATCGGTCATAAATTACCACGTGAAAGTTTTTCACACCGCTGTTGGGAATGTACCACACATCGTTGGTTCCATCGCCATCGGGAGAAAACACGTTGGGAACAATCACGCCTTCTTCCACGGTAATCACTTTTGTAATTGTGTCCACGCAGCCGAATGCGCTGGTTACAATTTCAGTTACGGTATAAGTTCCTGCCGCAAGGTAGTGGTGCGAAGGGTTCTGCGTGGTGGCAGAATTTCCATCTCCGAAATTCCAACTCCAGGTGGTTCCGCCCATGCTCGAGTCAAGAAAATCCCAGGTAGTGCTGAATGCGCCCACAGCAACGGTATCGAAGTTGGCAAGAGGAGCCGGATACGCGGTAACAAAACAGGAATCGGGATTGGATTTGCAAAGCGCGTTGGAAGTATCCATCACATACACCCACCCGCTGTTGCTTCCCCAGTTTACATTGATGGTGGAAGTTCCCTGCCCGCTGGTAATGGTTCCACCGCCCGCAGACCATCCGTAAATTCCCGAACCGCCACTGGCAGTAAATGTTCCCTGCGTGTTGGCGCAAAGGTTCTGGCAGATAATGGCAGGCGGAGCCGGTCGCAGGCGCGTGAGCAAATAAGGAAAGCCGGCAGTGGCGAACAACCAGTTGTTGCGTGTATCAACATCAAAACCGTTGGAAGTGGATTGATTGATTACTGCCATGTCGTTCCACATAATGTTTGAAGTTTTCCAGTGCGCAGTTCCGTTCCAGTTGCCGCCATCGGTTGCGCTTTTATAGTAAATAGAAATATTGGCAGGAACCACATTGGAAGTGTTCGGGTCAATGGCGTGATAAAAAGTATCAATGGTCTGGCACATGATTCCATCGTTGGAAGTGCGCAGGAAGCCATCGGTGTTCGGGTCGTAATTGATGAAGCGCACGTTGTAATAAGTAGAAGTGGGCGCAGCGGGCTGAACACGAACCGGACGGTAGCGCGTAAGATTATTGCTGCTTGAACCAACGGGAAAAACATAACTGGAGGCAGTGTTTGTTTCCCTGTGCAGATAGCCGGGGGCAGTGCTGCTTACAAAACCTTCTGAACCCGAAGTGGAATCATTATCAACGGCAGCAACGGAAGGATTCATCACAAATAGGGTGTTGGTTTGCGTTTCCAACTCGCGGTCGTTGATGTCAAGCGTTCCGGTGGCGTTTACAATGGCATCGAGTGTCTGGGTTTTCTTGCGGTTGTTCCCGCTTCCGGTTCCCGTTGCGGTAAGATTATGAAAAGTGGTAACGTTGGTTCCGGTAATGTATTCCTGGTTGCTTCCGTAAAGTTCAACCGTGCTGTTGTTAGCAGTGAAGGTTGCATTGTTCACCCAATCCTGTTCCACATGGTAAGTTCCGTTTCCGTGCATCACGGAATTATTATTCAGCGTTACATTTCCCTTGCTGGGAAAAGTAGAATTAAGCGTAACGCGCATGTCCCCGTTATGCTCAAGGTCTCCGTTGGAGGTGGATGAGTTGTTTTCTAATCCACCATTAATCTGAATAACAGATGTGGGACCTGTCCAGATGGTAGCCCCGTTGTTGTAAAAAATCTGCGCGAACAACAGACATGGCGATGTGATGAAAAAGGCGAGTAGAGTAGATATTTTCATTCACTGTAAATTTTAGTTGCCTGTTTTGTTTCATGAAGCAACAAAGATATACTAAAATATCTTTGAACGCATAAAGAATTTTTAGATGTATTTGAACAATGTAAAACCCTTATTTTTACCTGCATTTACCATTAAGACGTAAAAGATAGCAATATGGTTGCACTAAAAGCCAAAAAAATATTCAACAATGACTTCTTTTCTCTGGTATATGATATTTGCAGGGAGATTCCGAGAGGAAAAGTGACATCTTACGGAGCCATTGCTAACTATCTTGGTTCTGCAAAGTCTGCGCGCATGGTGGGCTGGGCGATGAATGCTGCCGGCTCGCAGAAAAAATTTGTTCCGGCACACCGCGTTGTAAACCGCAACGGAGAACTCACCGGGAAAATTCATTTCGGACATCCTAAACTCATGCAGAAACTTTTAGAGAAGGAAGGAATAAAAGTGAAGAACGATACGGTTGTGAACTTTAAAAAACACTTCTGGGATCCGGCAGAGAATTTGAATCTATAAAGAAAAAAAGAAGCCGCCTCAGTTTTTGAAGCGGCTTCTTGCTTCCAGGGTTTATCTTGATATTATTAATCTTCTCTTCTCACTATTCTTATCATCATTAATTGTGAGAATGTAAATTCCTTCGTTGAAAGAAGAAACATCCATGCTGATAGTGTTTGCTCCTTCGGCTGCGGAATATTTTTTATCCATCACCATTCTGCCGAGCATATCCATCACTGATATTTTCATATCAACGCCTGCTTCCACAGAGAATGTGAGGGATACATCGCTTGAAGCAGGGTTGGGATAAACAGCCAGGTTCGTGATAAAATATTCAGGCGCAGAAAAATCTTCCATCATTCGCGAGCCGCTTGATTTTGCTGCGGTGGAAGAGAAAACCATTTTTATATTCGGGCGGTTGTAAGATTGAGTTCCTGTTGTATTTCCGCAAACGCCCGCGCTTCCCGCATCGGCTCTGTAATACAAAGTTCTGTAAGAAGAAGTGGCCGTGTATTGAACATACGAGTTGGAAGTGTAAGAACTGTTGCTCCAGCAAATTTCAACCAGCAGGTTATCCGTTCCGTTATACTGAAACGCGGTGGAGAAATTATAGGTGTTCCATGCGCTCGCAGTGACAACCGGATTTCCGGAATAAACTGTGGTCATGTTGCTTGAACTCAAAAACGAAGAACTTCCGAATGAAGTTGCCGTAGTATGTCTCACTCTGATTGTAAATCCATTCATGATTTGTCCGCTTGAACTTGTTGCATAAAACGCAAGCGACTTAATATATGAATTGGAAGAAGTAAATCCTGCCGCTGCGAGTTCGCTTTGCGTTAAAATGTATTGCACTCTTTCATCCATATAATAGGTGCCGTATGGATTTGCGTAAACTGTTCCTGTTCCTGTTCCAACCTGAACGGTGTTTGAAGTGGAAGTGGAAGAACCCGAAGTGGTGAAGTAAGAAGAAGCGGAAAAACTTCCCGTCACCGAACAAACCGCCTGCACCTGGAATTCATATTGCGTGGAAGCAGAAAGCCCGCTCACGCTTTTTGAAGTGGAAGTGGAAGTTGTATTCGTCCATGTAGAAGATGAAGTGGGTTTATATTTTACATTGTAAGAACTTGCACCGCTCACGCTTCCCCAGTTCAATGTTGCGCTGGAAGATGTGATGGAAGTTGCAGAAAGTGCCGAAGGCAGTCCGCAGGAAGAAGAACTTCCTGTAGTGATGTTGATGGAATAATCTTCCACCTCTCCGTAATTATAACTTCCGCAGGAAGAAGAAATCGGGCTGTCGCTCATCATCACTCTCATGCGAACCGTTCCGGTTATCGCAGCGGAAGGAATCGTGAACGAACCGCTCACCGTGGAAGAACTTCCCGAAGAAGTATAAACATCCTCGCCTGCATCAGAAAAATCCATGTTGTTGTTGTAGTCAATATACACTTTGAAATATTCGGTGTAAGATGAACTAACAAAACCCGGCTTCAGAGAAATTGTGTAAGCAGAACTTTTCGCAAGTGAAGTGGAAGTGCTTGTATAGTTTGCATAGCCACCGCTTGTGGCACCGGTTGTATTGTTAATCGTATTCAGCGTAACATTGTTTATATATTCATACGCAACCGAATTTCCATTTGCGGAACAATACGCAGGAGTTGAACTTCCTCCGCATCCGCCAGAAGAAAGAATGCTTACGCGTGCGCCTGAAGTTCCAAACAACGCGCGCATTCTTGATTTCTGCCCGAGTGAAAACATATTCATGCATCCGTCATCGGTATAATCCATATAGTTCATGAACATATCACCGTTCGAACCGTTCGAACAAGTTGTATGAGGAAATCCAGGGCATCCATAGTTTGAAGTTTGCTGCGTGGGAGTATCGCTCACCAAATCATCTCCGCAATTTGCATCGCCCCAGATGTGGTGAAGGTTGAACCAGTGGCCGACTTCGTGGGTGGCGGTTCTTCCCAAATCATACGGAGCGCCCGCGCTTCCGCCTCTTCCGAAATACTGATAGTTAATCACAACTCCATCGGTTGCACTCGCTCCTCCTGGAAATTGCGCGTAGCCGAGCAAACCACCACCGAGATTACAAACCCAAAGATTCAGATAAGAAGAAGCGGGCCATGCATCATCTCCGCCCGAAGAAGAATATTTTACTTTATCATCATCAATAAAAGAAGTGCTCGAAGTGCTCTTCCTTATTATACCGGTGGTTGCGCCACCGCTGGGAGAAACGGTTGCAAGGCAAAATTCGATTTCAGCATCGGCAGCAACGGAAGAAAACGCAGAGGGAGTATTTGATTTGTCCGCATTCAACCTTCTGTAGTCCTCATTCAAAACGGTAATTTGTGATTGAACTTGTGCATCGGTAATGTTTTGCGAAGAAGTATTATATACTATATGTACCACCACAGGAATTTTGTAAATCGTTCCGTTTGTAATGGGGTCATTGCCTTTCATTATGGAAGAAGAAGAAATCAAATCGCGCGTTTGCTTTTCGATTTCGCTCATGCGCACTTCCAATTCAGGGTCAAGCGCTTTCAGCCGTTCAAGGTTTTCCATCGTGCCGCATTTGCGCACAACTTGTCCGTCAGACAGGCGGGCTTGCGAATGCGCGGAAAGGAAAGAGGCAAATAACGCTGTAACCAAAATTGTTCTCATGGCGAATGAGTGTAATCTGTTTTTCATAGGGAGATGAATTAGAGATTGTTGTTTTTGATTTTTCACGGAATTAAATTTCGCTGAGCGAATGTATACCCTGTGTTATGTTTTGTCAAGCAACTTCTTAATTATTTTTTAACTTTGATAAAATTCAATAGTAAATTCCGTAAAATATAATATTACAGAATAATATTCTGATTTCATAAAATTACTTCTCCTTATCACTTATTCTGAAAACTTTAACTTGACATATATTTTATTTGGTGTATGTTTGCAGCATAAAACCATTTGCCTATGATTAAACTCGATTCAATTGATTTGAAAATTCTTAAGACCTTGCAGGAAGACGGCAGGATTGCCAATATTGATTTGTCGAATAAGATTAACCTCTCCCCCGCTCCAACATTAGAAAGAGTAAAAAAACTGGAGCGGGCTGGTATAATAAAAGGGTACCGCGCAGAACTGGATACCTATCAATTAGGTTTCGGAACGGAAACTTTCATGCTTGTTTCACTTGCCTTCAATCAGCAGAATGCAATTGATAATTTTACACAAGGTATCGGAAAGATCAGCGAGGTGGTGGAGTGTTACCAGGTAACAGGCGCATCGGATTTTATTTTGAGAATCCTTGTCAAAGACATTAATGCCTATGAAGTATTAGTGCGGGAAAAACTTTCGCTAATCAAAGAAATCACAAACATGCAAACAATGGTGATTATGTCCATCATAAAAAAGACGCGGGTTTTTATTGACGATAAAAAATAGAATAAATATTTCTCTCAGCCATTAAGAATTGGCTTTCTCATATATGCAAAATGAAAATGAAAATTTATTCTTTTCATCTGCGTTCACATCTTTTTTAGAAACAAGTTTCCATTTTGTTTCATCCAGCCCGGGGAAATAAACATCTCCTTCGAATGAATTATAGATTCTTGTGTAGTAAATTTTATCGGCAATATCTAATGCTTGATTGAAAATTTCCGCGCCACCGATAATAAATACTTCAGATTCATTTTTCTTTCGTGCTTCATTTAATCCTTCCTCGATTGAATTTACCACAATGCAACCTTCCGCTTTAAAATCTTTCTGACGAGTTACAATAATATTTGTTCTTCCTTCGAGCGGACGGTACTTCAACGGAATGGAGTCATAATTTTTTCTTCCCATGATAACGCAATGCCCCATCGTAACATCGCGGAAATATTTCATGTCAGTCGGTAAATGCCATGGCAATGCATTATTTTTTCCGATGACTCCATTCTCTGCAACAGCAACTATCAAAGAAATAATCATTGGTTAGCTTTCGTATTTTTCGTACCGTTTCGCTTTTCGAAGATTTATGCGTAAGCAATGTTGGAAGTAAAAGTGTCTTCACTCGAGTGCATCATATCAAGTTCCCATCCTTGTGGGAAAGGAGCTTCCAACAGAGCACCGCGAAGCATGTTCGGATACATTTCCGCGTATGTTTGAATCTGGCTCGCGCTGATCCTCCTATATATAAAGGAACGGTGCAAATGTTTGGGGTGGTCAATTCCTGAAGCCGACATCAACTCCACAGCGCTCTTCACCGTTTCGTTATGAAAATTTTTCACGCGAACTTTTTTATCGTTCACATCCAACCCTTTCATCAGGTTCGGGTCTTGTGTCGCAACGCCTGTCGGACAAGTATTGTGGTTGCATTCCAGCGCCTGAATGCATCCGAGCGCAAGCATCATCGCGCGCGCGCAGTTGCACATATCCGCACCGAGCGAAAGATTTTTTACAATATCAAAACCCGATGAAACTTTTCCCGAGGCAATGATTCGAATGTGACGCTTCAACGCAAAACCATTCAGCGCATCGTGCACAAAGGCAAGCGCATCGCGCAGCGGCATTCCCACATAATTGGAAAACTCAAGCGGAGCAGCGCCTGTTCCTCCTTCGCCTCCATCCACCGTAATGAAATCAGGAAAAATATTTGTCTTCACCATCGCTTTGCAAATAGCGATGAACTGAGATTTTCTTCCAACGCAAAGTTTGAAGCCGATGGGTTTTCCTCCTGAAAGTTCGCGAAGTTGTTTTATAAAGTGCATCATCTCGATCGGAGTTTTGAAAGCA
Source organism: Bacteroidota bacterium (assembly GCA_016195025.1). Lineage (NCBI taxonomy): Bacteria > Pseudomonadati > Bacteroidota > Bacteroidota bacterium. The sequence continues at coordinate 76,537 of JACQAL010000057.1, forward strand.
GTATGAAATGGCGGAGAAATTACATCCTTGCCCATTTCAACGTGACGGATCTCTGCAATCTCTTTTGTAACTTTTGCTGCCGGAAGAATTCCTCCGTGTCCGGGCTTTGCTCCCTGAGAAAGTTTTATCTCAATCATTTTTACGCTAGGATTCGCAGCGCGCTCGGCAAATTTTTCAGGATTAAATCCTCCATCTCTGTTCCTGCAACCGAAATATCCGGTGCCGATTTGCCAGATGATATCTCCGCCCGGCTGCAAATGATACGGACTCAATCCTCCTTCGCCCGTGTTGTGAGCGAAGTTTCCAAGTTTTGCTCCGCCATTCAAAGCCATGATCGCGTTTTTACTCAGCGAACCAAAACTCATAGCGGAAACATTCAGGATGCTTGCTGAGTACGGCTGCTTGCAATCCGGTCCGCCAACAATTACACGAGGATCCATATCTGCTTTGTGTCCGTCAAGCGGAATGATGGAATGATTCAGCCATTCGTAACCGACTTCATACACATTCAACTGCGTTCCAAACGGAGTGGTGTCATTAACTTTTTTCGCGCGCTGATAAATTACATTTCTGCTCAGGCGATTGAAAGGAGTTCCATCCGTGTCCGATTCAATAAAGTACTGATAAATTTTCGGGCGCATCCACTCCGCCCACCAGCGCATTCTTCCTATGACAGGGTAATTTCTTTTCAGCGTATGGGAAGTTTGCGTGATATCCATTATTCCAACCACAATAAAGGGAACAGTGAAAATTAATGACCACACAAACGGATGCCAGAAATAAGTTGCAACCGCTGATACAATTAATATTCCGATTGCCCAGTTTATAAATGTTTTCATAGAAATATAATTTGTGAAGCGAAGTTAATCGGAAAGTTAAAATGCCAATATACTAATTGATACTAATGATACAAATAACGAATAATACAAATGGCTGTTATTTGTATTATTCGTTTCATTGGTATTCATTCGTATATTGGCATTAGACTGCTACTGCCCCTTTGATGTGCGGATGCGGATTATAATTCTCAATCGTAAAATCCCAGTACTTGAATCCGAAAATATCTTTCACGGCAGGATTTATTTTCATCTGAGGAAGCGGACGAAAATCCCGCGAGAGCTGAAGATTCACTTGCTCCATGTGGTTGGAATAAATATGCGCATCGCCAAAAGTGTGAATGAATTCCCCTAGTTTCAAATCGCAAACCTGAGCGACCATCATAGTAAGCAAAGCGTACGAAGCAATGTTAAAAGGAACGCCCAGAAAAATATCCGCGCTGCGCTGATAGAGCTGGCAACTTAACTTTCCGTCTAAAACATAAAACTGAAAAAACGTATGACAAGGCGGGAGTTTCATTTTATCAATGTCCGCCACATTCCACGCGCTCACGATTAACCTGCGCGAATCCGGATTCTTTTTTATCTGCTCGATAACATTTTTTATCTGGTCAATATGTTTTCCATCAGGCGTTGGCCAGTTTCTCCATTGAGAACCATACACAGGCCCTAGGTTTCCGTTCGCATCCGCCCATTCATCCCAAATGCCTACACCGTTATCTTTCAAATATTTTATGTTCGTGTCGCCTTTCAGAAACCAAAGCAGCTCGTGAATGATAGATTTTGTGTGAACCTTTTTTGTGGTGAGCAGAGGAAATCCTTCGTTCAAATCAAACCTCATCTGGTAACCGAAAATGCTGATGGTGCCCGTGCCAGTGCGGTCAGATTTTTTTGTGCCGTGAGCGAGCACGTAGTGCATTAAGCCATGATACTGTTTCATTGTTAATCTTTCGTAGGCGAAATTAAATAAATTTGCTCAAAATGTTTTTGCTCCTTGTCCTACTTATGAAATTATTTTAACATCGCATCATAAACAAAATATCTAATCTATCTCAAATGAAAATCCTCAAAAAAATCCTCAAGTGGCTCGGCATTGTTTTGCTGTTGCTCATCATCTTTATTATTGTTGCGCCTTTTATTTTCAAGGATAAAATTATTGCCATAGCAAAAGAAGAAGCAAACAAGCAACTCAATGCCAAAGTTGATTTCGGAAATTTCGATTTAACACTTTTCAAAAGTTTTCCTTATTTCTCATTGAGCATAGAGAATGTCAGCGTTGCCAATATTGGAGAGTTTGCCGGAGACACGCTTATGTCAGTAAAAAATCTTTCCGCTACTGTGGATTTAATGAGCGTGATTAAAGGCGAGCAGTATAAAATCCGCGGAGTTCTTCTCGACAATCCCCGCATTCACGCCATCGTTCTCTCCAACGGAAAAGCAAACTGGGATATTACAAAACCATCTGCACCTTCAACGCCTACTGCACCAAGTGAGCCGACTAAATTCAAAATGAGTTTGAAGAAACTTGAAATTAAAAACGCACACATTGTTTACGATGATGCTTCAATGGGAATGTATTCTGCTCTGGAAAATTTTAATTACACCATGAGCGGAGATTTCACGCAGGATAATTTCACCATGGAAAACAACCTGAGCATTGACCAAAGCACTGTGAAATACGCGGGCATTCCTTACCTGAACAAAGTGAAAATATTTATGATAGCGGATGTGAACGCTGACATGCCAAATTTCAAATTTACATTCAATCAGGATAAAATTTCTCTGAACGAACTCACGCTCGGCATAGATGGTTTCTTCGCCATGCCTGGAAAAGATATGAATATGGATCTTAAATTCAAAGCATATCAAACTGAATTCAAAAATATTCTCTCACTCGTTCCCGCTGTGTACACAAAAGATTTTTCTACTGTGAAAACTTCCGGTAAATTTTCTCTCGATGCTTTTGCGAAAGGAATCTATGGAGAAAAGAAAATGCCTGCCTTCGGTGCTCAACTAAAAATTGATGACGCCATGTTCCAGTATCCTTCGCTGCCGAAAGCGGTGAAAGATATTGCGATTGATGTTGCGGTGAATAATTCTGACGGAGTTCCCGATCACACTGTCACTGACATAAAAAAATTTCACATGGAGATGGCGGATAATCCGGTTGATATTGTAATGCATATTGAAACTCCCGTGAGCGACCCGAATATTGCAGGAACAATTATGGGGAAAATAAATCTTGCAACGGTGAAAGATGTTGTGCCGATGGAAGGAAGTGATTTAAATGGAAACGTAACTGCCGATGTGAAACTCAAAGGAAAAATGTCGAGCATTCAAAAACAAAAGTATGACGAGTTCCAGATGGAAGGGCAAATCATTATGATGGATATGCATTACAAGAGCAAAGATTTCCCGCAGGGAATGAATATCAAAAGCATGACGCTGAATTTTTCTCCGCAATTTGTTGAACTGCGCGGCTTCGACAGCAAGATTGGCAAGAGCGACATACAAGCGAACGGAATGGTGGAAAATATTTTGCAGTATGTTTTACAGGATTCGCTTCTGCAGGGAACTTTCTCTATGAAGTCATCGCTGCTCGATTTGAATGAATTCATGCAGCCCTCCTCTGCTCCAACTGCGAGCGCAACACCGGACACTTCTCATCTCAGCGTGATTGAAGTTCCGAAGAACATTGACTTCATTCTGAAATCTTCGTTCGGAAAAATTATCTATGATAAAATTGAAATCACCAATGCGGAAGGAAGCATTCTCGTGAATAAAGGCGAAGTGAAAATGAATAATCTCAAGATGAACTTAATGAAAGGAAGCATGGTGATGAATGGAATTTACGGTACACAAAATCCCAAATTGCCGAAGGTGAATTTCGATTTGAACATTTCCGATTTTGATATTCCCATGACGTTTCACTATTTCAACACGGTGCAGAAACTTGCGCCCGTTGCGAAATACACTACAGGAAAATTTTCCACGCAGTTAAAATATACTTCCAACCTTGACGCGCACATGATGCCCGACATGAAAACCATGAACGGTGACGGCAAACTGCAGACAAAAAATATTGTCGTGGCAGGATTTGAGCCGCTGAACAAATTAGCGGCAGCATTAGGAGGAATGGATAAATTCAAAAAAGCAGAGTTCTCTAATCTTGATATTACGTATCATATTAAAGACGGAAAACTTTCTACCGATGAATTTCCGTTCAAGAGCGGAAGCGTTGCAGGAAATATTTTCGGTTCCACCGCGCTTGACCAGACCATTGATTACACTATGAAAATGGAAATTCCTACTGCGGATATGCCTGCGGGAGCGAAAGCGTTTGTTACAAAAGAACTTTCATCGCTGAGCGCTCTTGGAGCAAATGCAAAACTTCCGGAGAAAGTAAAAATGAATGCGCTCTTCGGAGGGACTGCCACAAACCCCACGGTGAAAACAAGCATGAAAGATATGGGAGGCAATGCGAAAGAACAAGTGAAAGAAGTTGTTCAGCAGAAAGTGGAGCAGGTGAAACAGGACGTGAGCAAGAACATTGAAGCGCAGAAGAAAAAAATTCTTGACGATGCAAACGCGCAGGCGCAGAAAATCCGCGATGATGCAAAAAAATCTGCCGATGACGTGCGCACAAACGGAAATGCTCAGGCAGCCCAACTCGATAACAAAGGCGCGAATTTCATAGAGAAAGCCGCCAACAAAAAACTTGCTGAGAAAACAAGAAAAGAAACCGAAGACAAAGCAAAAAACATCGAAGCCGAAGGAAATAAAAAAGCAGATGACCTTGTGAAGAATGCGCTGGAACAAGCGGATAAGATTAAGTAAGAAGTTAGATTTTAGAAGTCAGAAGTTATGAATGCGAAAAAAAATAACATCCGATGGATTTTACTTCTCACTTTTCACTTCTTACTTCTTACTTCTTTAATAGCTCAGAAAAACAAGCCGCAAGAACCCGACCCTGCCGAAGAGTGTAGCGGAACTGATGATGCAAAAGCGCTTTACCTAAAATCGCGCGACAAGAAAAAGTATGAATACGATGAGCGCATAAAATTTCTGGAAGAAGCAGTTGCGGAAGACCCCAGTTATGCTCCCGCGAATTATGAACTGGGCATGCACTGGCAAAGGCGCGCAGATGAAAACGATGCTGCCTGCGAAAAGTGCGAGCCGTATTTCCGCGCGGTGATTAAAAACTGCCCGCAGTATCATTCCAATCCTTACTTCTTTCTTGGCTATGGGTTTTATCAGAAAGGGAATTATGATTCCGCTATGAAGTATACAAAACTCTTTCTCGATTTCAAAGAAGATAATCTGAAGAAGTACGACAAACTCCGCTACGAACGGTTTCTGGTGGATGCAAAAAACATTATGAAGTTTTCAAAGTTCAACAAAGAAATGTACGGCAACCCGGTTGCGTATGACCCGAAAATTCTGGAAGGCGTGAGCACGGTGAAAGATGAATACCTTCCTTTTATTTCGCCCGATAATCAGATTGCTTTTTTCACGCGCAGAATGAAAGTTCAGCCCATTGGAATTGCCTGGGATGTGAGCACCGAGAAAGAATTCTTCTGCTCCAGCGAGCGGGGCGCTGATGGAAAATTTCCCGAAGGCGAGCCCATGCCCACCCCGCCTTTCAACCTGCACTTCAACGAAGGAGGGGCATCCATCACCATTGACAACAAGCATATTTATTTTACGGTGGTGGAGCAGGACGGCAACTACGATATTTACACTTCTGATTTTGTGAAAGGCGAATGGCAGCAGGCAAAAAGTTTGGGCAATGTGATTAACAGTCCCGATTACTGGGATTCGCAGCCCTCCATTTCTGCCGATGGAAAAACACTTTACTTCGCCAGCACGCGCCCGGGCGGTTATGGCGGAGTTGACCTCTGGAAATCGGTGAAGGACTCTGCCGGCAACTGGACCAAGCCCGTTAATCTGGGTTCAAACATTAACACCGAAGGCGATGAAAAATCTCCCTTCCTGCACTGGGACAGCAAAACACTTTACTTCTCTTCGGGCGATAACGAACAGGCGCAAACTTCGCATCTCACATTAGGCGGCTTCGATATATTTTATTCGAAGATGGACAGCACGGGCAGATGGGCAAAGCCGAAAAACATTGGCTACCCCATTAACACGCAGGCGAACGATGTGGGATTTTTTGTGAGCAGCGATGGCAAATACGGTTTCTTCGCATCGAACGATAACCAGAAAACAAAAGGACGAAGCGTGGGCGGATACGATATATATTATTTTGAACTTCCGCAGCACGTGCGCCCCGAAGAAGTTGCGATTGTGAAAGGAAAAGTGGTGAACCCCGATGGAAAATCAGTGGCGGGCGCGCAGGTGGAAATGAAAGATGCCGTCACAAAAAAAATTACGAAGGCGCTGGTGGATTCGGCAACGGGCGAATATGCCATTGCAGCAAACGTGCAGAAGAATGCCAATGGCGAACGCAATGACATGCTCGTTGAAGTGAAGAAAGACGGATTTGCTTTCAGTTCGCAGTTGCTTTCCATGAATGATTCCGCAACAAAAAAAATTCTTGCTCCTTCCAATCCCGTAGAAGTATCAGCATCCCCCCTTCGGGGGGCGGGGGGGCAGGTGGAACTGAAAACCGATTCGGTGAAAGAAGGAAGCGCCTTCACCCTCAACAATATTTATTTCGGGCCCAACCGTGCCGATTTGAAAGAGGAATCAAAATTTGTTCTCGATGAATTTGCGCAGTACCTGAAAGAAAACCCGAACATTAAAATTGATATTTACGGGCATACCGATAACATAGGCGGTGCGCAGGATAATCAGAACCTTTCGGCAGACCGCGCTTTCACCGTGTTTGAATATTTGCGCAACGTTGCGGACGTTTCCAAAGAGCAAATCAGAGAGCACAGGGGCTATGGAGCAACCCAACCCCTTGCCGATAACAACACCGAAGAAGGCAGAGCCAGAAACCGCAGAACAGAGTTTATGATTGTGGCGAAGTGATAAAGCCCCAAGCCCTGGGTAACTTACCTACTCCGCTCGCGCTCGTTTGAAACGAGTGCGAAGTTGTTTGTCGTCTCAGACGACTTGCCATTTACACGCGTCACAGACGCGCGCCAGCGGGGAAACCCGATGTTGCGCGTTCGTTGTTCTATTTTTTAAAGTGTCCTAAAATAATGCTTACTGCAAAACCCCTGTCCGAATGCAAATGAAAATTTTGAAATATGTCAATGGCGAAACCAAAATATTTTGACGGTGTCCAAATGAAATTTAAGTCGGCAATAACTCCTAAGTATTGAAAATTGTCATAGTGATAAACATATCCCTGTTGCGGAAATAAATTTGGACCCCATCCACTATTACTGCTTGGTTGAATTGTGTCAACATAACTATTTCTCCAATTTCCTTGTCCAAAAGATAGCCCAGCCATTGGAATAAATTTGAAATACTTGTTACTGAAAGACTGTCCGTAAAGAAGTGAGAAATTTTTTATCCATTGAATAGTATTCAGTTCTGGTTCAGGAAATGGAAAACCGACAAACATTTCTTTGTTTTGATAATACCTTGCTGAAAAAAAATGTTTGTCTTGATTGTAGTTTGCTCCAAGTTGATACCCCAATCGTCCACCCATAAGTATTCCCCCTTGTCCCCAAAAATATTTTGGATTAGTGTCGTTTTGATTTGAAGAAGAGTCCGAATTGATTGTCTGTCCAAGAGTAATTTCAGTTGTCAAAACGACTGAATAAATTGTCAATATGGTCAGTAATCTTGTCACAAAAGTGTTTTAAAAATTCTATCGTTTCTGTCCGCACTTGCTTGTCCACCCGCAGCCCGCAAAATACAATGACGCGCAACTCATTATACCTGCCTGCCGGCAGGCAGGTCAGCCACAAAGGTATTGATTATTTTCAGCGCATAAGCGGGAGCTCGCATTCGCATTATCGTAAACAGCAGTCAACTTACGCTGCTCTGAGGTCAACTTACGCTGCTCTGAGGTCAACTTACGCTGCTTTGATGTCAAGTTACGCTACTCTGAGGTCAACTTACGCTACTCTAAGGTCTACTTACGCTACTCTGATGTCAACTTACGCTACTTTGATGTCAACTTACGCTACTTTGATGTCAACTTACGCTACTCTGAGGTCAACTTACGCTACTTTGATGTCAACTTACGCTACTCTGAGGTCAACTTACGCTACTCTGATGTCAACTTACGCTACTTTGATGTCAACTTACGCTACTCTGATGTCAAGTTACGCTACTATTCACCCGGATTATTGTAAAGAGCGTGTTTTTTACTGAATTCAGGTATTTCCTTACGCCTCATACCTTATTTCTTCAGGACTTACGCAAAACGGTGTCATTCCGAGCGAAGCGAGGAATCTCCTTTGTGCCAAACATAGGAGATTTCTCCCTCTGGTCGAAATGACAATACTCACTAAACTTCTGTCAGATGGAATACGGACTCCGTACAGCCGAAGGCAGTCGGAGCGTAAGTCCTGTTCTTATTCCTTCCTCAGGGAACAATTTCGCTTTTGGGCTCGCTCCATGGCTCTGGTCCTCCTTTTTCGGCTTTATGCACTGAAGAGGTGCTTTTTTTAGGGGTGCGCTTAACGGGGCGATGGCTCACGAAGCAGCGTTTTTCGCTGGTCAGCCCATCGAGCACGGTGGTTCCTTCGGAAGTGCTGGGCGCGTGTGTCCATCCTTGAAGGGTTTGGTCGTAGGTAAAGCGCCATTCGTGCGCCACCACTCCGTCTTTCTGGCTTCCTTCGGCAGTAGCGAACAAAGTGCCCGGGTCTTTTCCGCGTTTTACTGAAAACACTCGTTTTTGCTTATGCGTTTTGCCTTTCAGCGGCATTCCTGAACTTTGGGCAATCACAACCGGGTCTTCATTGGGGTTGGGGTTGTTCGCCCGCATTAAAACAAAAAGCGCAAGGGTGTTCAAATGGTTTTCGAGTATTTCGCGCTTGTCGTCTTTGGTTTTGGTGTTATCGCCTTTTTTATGGTTTTCTAAAAAATTGATGAGGTCATTTGCCGCGGCATCCACGGTGGAAAGCGCGGGAACGGGGTTTGGAAAATAGGCATTGTTGGTCATGCTGGTGGTAACATGAAAAGAAAATACAGGCAACTCAGCATCGCTGTATTGCTGAAGGTCGAGGGCGATTTGTACTTTCATAAAATAAGTGGGTTTAAGGTTTATGTTTGGGGTTTGTTTTTTTTTCTCTTTCGGTTCAGCCGCTGCATTTTTTCAATGCCTTCCTTCACCATGTGTATTTTTTCCTCCGTCATTGGATAGGGCAGCAGGCGGTGCGGTGGTGTGTTTAAATACTTGGTTATTTTAAAAATGCTGGTGAGTGTAAGATTTTCATCGCCTGCTTCCACCTTATACATGTTTAAGCCGAGGTCATCGGTCATTGTTTCCTGCGAAATGTTTTTTTTTGTTCTCCAGTATTTCACCATGATGCCGAAACTTATAAAAAACCGTTTCATTTCTTCCTCCATTACTTCAGCAGCATGATTGCTCATGGGCAAATGTAACTTGCAATTTTCTGAAATGATACCTATGTATAGATAGGGGCATCTCTATTAACGTGAGTTTTGTTTAAGTCATATATGAAACTAAAAAACATTCTTCTTTTTTAATGAGATTCCTCACTTCGTTCGGAATGACAGCAGAAAATAGTGGAGGATTGGGAGCGGGCGCGCAGAGCGCGCCCGCTCCTCCCCCTATAAAAATTAAAAATGTCATTCCGAATGGAGCGAAGCGGAATGAGGAATCTCATAGAATAATAAAGTCCTTAAACAAAACTCACGTTATTAGACATTATTCAGATTAAGAGTTTATAGGGTAAATTTCTTTGGTGCAAATTTGGTGTTTTGGTGTTTTTGTGGCGAAAAAAATATTTTGCCACCAAAGCACAAAGACACAAAATCCCACTAAAAAGATAATCTGAATAATGTCTATTATACTGAAACAAATCGGCTTTCCGAAATGTTGAAGTATAACCATTACCTTTGTATTGAAAAGTATGCTCACTCTCATTATCATCGCCATTACCTGCCTTGTTTCTGTTTCGGCTTTCAGCAACCGTAATTTATTTGCCGAACTTCTTTTCAACGGCACTATGATTCACGCGCATAAACAATGGCACCGGTTTCTCACGCATGCCTTTGTTCATGCCGACTGGGTGCACCTGCTCATGAACATGTATGTGCTTTACCTGTTCGGCAGCATGGTGGAGAAAAGTTTGATTCAGGTGTTCGGAACACTAAAAGGCGAAGTTTATTTTTTTCTTCTCTACTTCATCGGCATTGTTGCTTCGTCTTTTCCTTCGTATCAAAAACACAAAGACGATGCGTATTACAATTCGGTGGGCGCATCGGGCGCGGTGTCGGCAGTGGTGTTTTCCGCCATACTTCTTAATCCGTGGATGAGTTTATCGCTGATGTTCCTTCCCATTCCCATTCCCGCTCCCATCTTCGGAATTTTATACCTTATCTATTGTTGGTATGCGGCAAAACATTCGCGCGATAACATTGCGCACGATGTGCATTACTGGGGTTCGCTTTTCGGTGCTGTGTTCACGCTGGTGATTTTACCTTCAAGCATTTTTAATTTGATAGATGCAATCAAAGATATTTTTTAAGTACGGATAACGGATCACTACGAATCTTCGAATAAATTCATTTACTTATTCGTAGATTCGCAAAGAATTAGTTATCCGCACCAAATGTATTTATGAATAAATGTGTTTTCCTCGACAGAGACGGAGTGATTAACAAAGAATGCGGCTATGTATTCCGTATAGAAGATTTTGTTTTCAATGCAGATGTTTTTTCTTCCCTGAAGAAATTGCAAGAAGCAGGATTTGTTTTTATAGTCATCACCAATCAAAGCGGCATTGCAAAACAACTTTACACGCACGAAGATGTTTCAAAAATTCATTCGCACCTGCTGGGCGCTATGAAAGCAAACGGAATTGAGATTGCCGAAATTTATTATTGCCATCACCATCCCGATGTGGAGCCGTGCATTTGCCGCAAGCCCGATTCGGGAATGATTGAAAAAGCAATTGCGCGTTTCAACATTGATGCTTCCCAATCCTTTTTCATTGGCGATAAAGAACGGGATATTCAGGCAGCAGAAAAAGCAGGGCTCAAAGGGTTTTTAATTGAAGCCGACAGCCCGCTGAACGGAATTGCAGAGGAAATAATAATTCAGGGAATAAGGAATAAGGTATAAGGTATAAGGAAAATCTGCAACCTATTCATCATGCCCTTTCACGGGCTTACCTGTTTTCCATAGTTCTTCGTTTTCTTTTTCTGCCTGCTTGAGAGAATCAGAAACTTCTTTGCTCGCCAATTTATTCAAATCAGGACTTCCTGCATTCATCCAGGCGGTGTACCAAAAACTTCCCACATCAAAAATGGATGCGCGCATTCTGCGTTCTACCATTCCATCAAGCATATCATTGTATGCGCGGGAAAAATCTTCTGAATAAACTTTCACGGTTCCGTTTCCTTTCTTCTCATAGGAATATTTTTTATCGGGAGAAAATTTTTGCGTGAGTGCGGCTTCAAACTCCAGCACCGAATCTTTTTCAGCATAACTTGCCTTCACAATTTTCCAGATGCGTTCATTTATTTTATCCACGTATTCTGCGCGCCCGGTAAACAAATCCCAGTTATCTGCAAAAAGTTCGGGAATGCGTGATTCCCAAAAACCGTGAATGCCCACCTGATTGGTGAGTTGTCCGTTGTAATTTTCCGTAGTGTGAAGCGGCACATGCGCATCTTCAATGTAATGACCGATGTTTGCAGAGAGATAAAGTATGCGGTCTACATTTCCATCTTTGAATGCCTGCGTGAGCCGGTACATCATGGTTTCAATATACCACGGAACAATTCCGTAAGCATTCAGTGTGTCTTCCGAAAATTTTTTCACGGCATCTTTCCAGTGATGCGGAAGCGAATCAAACGGATGTTTTCCGTAATGGTCGGCATCCAGATAATGGCGCGGGGCTTCATCGGGGTTGGAATATCTTCTTCTGTCGGGGTCAACGGCATGAACGGTGAGATAATCAATATGCGTTTTGTAAAATGAAATCATTTCAGGCGGAAGCGTGAACACCGCAAGTTGATTTATTTTTTTATGCGCGAAGAAACCCCATGTGAAAGCGGGAGCAGTAAGCAGTAAGCAGTAAGCAGTAAGCAGCGAAGAAATAAAAATGCTTTTGCGCGACACAGAAAATAATTTTCAGCAAATATAAAATGATTACCTGATAAGAGGTTTGCATCTGTGGAGCCGGGGAGAATTGAACTCCCGTCCAAACAAGGGACAAAAAAGATTTCTACATGCTTAGCCGTTTTTTAGTTTTCGGAATGAAGCCGGCAAAACAGCGGCCAACTTCAAACTTAGTTTCTTTAGTTTCGCTGTGAACCGAAACTTTTCACAACTATCTTTTCATTTGCGATGCTTGTTCCGGAACGCTGAAAAGAAAAAGCTTTCCGGGAAGCAGGAGCGAAATTGACTATGTCAATTAAGCTGCCATAGCGAAGTTATAGTCGCCATTTAGAATTTGAGAATTGTTATTTACGTGATACTTTCCCAACTCACGGCATGCTTACAAATTCATCCTCCTCGCTGTCAAAACCTGTCGGCCCCAATGAGAAGTACGATGTAAGATTTATTCCGAAGGAACTCCTTCGGAATAATGTACAATTTGAAAGAACTTATCTATAAAGATAAAAAAAGCTGGCAGTTGGCAATTGGCAGTCGGCAGAAAATAAAATTTACATTTGCTCTCTCAAAAAATGATTCGTAAAATTCGCAGCAAGATTAGTAATTCGTAACCAGGAAAATTATCTATGACAAAGATTGGCATTCTGAGAGAAGAAAAAATTCCTCACGACAAGCGCGTGCCGTTCACGCCTGCGCAATGCAAATTCATCAAAGAAAATTTTTCTGTTGATATGTTTATTCAGCCAAGTGATTGGCGGGTTTACAAGAATGAAGAATATACTTCTGCCATTGCGATATCCTGATGGGTATAAAAGAAGTTCCGGTTGCCAATTTGATTCCGAATAAAAAATATTTATTCTTCTCTCACACCATTAAAAAGCAGCCGCACAATCAAAAACTTTTCAAAGCATTGCTCGAGAAAAAAATTCAGATGATTGACTACGAAACGATGACGGATATTGACCACAACCGCATCATCGGCTTCGGGCATTATGCAGGAATTGTGGGAGCGTACAATGGAATTCTCGGCTACGGTTCAAAATATAATCTCTTCAAAACAAAACGTGCTGTAGAATGCCACGATTTGAACGAACTGAAAGATGAACTGAAAAAAATTAATCTTCCGAACTTAAAAATAATTGTAACCGGAAACGGAAGAGTTGCAAACGGTGCAATTGAAATGCTCGGCTTGCTTCACATCCGCAGAATCACTCCTTACGAATTCACGCACTACACTTTCCGCGAACCGACTTATACGCAGCTTCATTCCAACAATTACAACGAACCGCTCGATGGCTCGCAGTGGAACACGGAAAATTTTTATCATCATCCTGAAAAGTTTCGTTCAACTTTTATGAAATACACGCGCTGGTGCGATTTACTGATTCATTGTTCGTACTGGGATCCGCGCGCGCCAAAACTTTTTACAAAAGAACAAATGCGTTCGCCCGAGTTCGGCATCAGCGTGATTGCCGATGTTGCCTGCGATATCAATGGCTCCATTCCTTCCACCACAAAACCATCCACCATTGAAGAACCGTTTTACGGCTATGATGTGAAGACGGAAAAAATTGTTGAGCCGTTTGCAAAAGATGCCATCACCGTGATGGCAATTGATAATCTTCCCTGTGAAATTCCGCGCAATGCCTCCGAAGATTTCGGAAAAGAATTAATTGATAAAGTTCTTCCTTTTCTGCTGGTAAAAGATTCTGACGAAATGATTGAGCGCGCAACGATTGTTAAGGATGGAAAACTGATGGAGAGATTTTCTTACCTGAAAGATTACGCTTCGTAATTATTTTCCCACCTTCAACTGAGAAATCGTCTCCGAAGGATTCTTCGAACCGAACACCGTATTTCCTGCCACCAAAACATCTGCTCCTTCTTTTATTAACTGCGGAGTGTTTTTCAAATCCACACCGCCATCAATTTCAATTTTGGCTTTTGATTTTTTTGTGCGAATTAATTGTCGGAGATATTTCACTTTCTGAAAAGTGCTCTCGATAAATTTTTGTCCGCCAAAACCGGGATTCACGCTCATCATGCACACCAAATCAATTTCAGAAATGATGTCTTGAAGTACATTCACAGGCGTGTGCGGATTAATTGCTACTCCTGCTTTCATTCCCAAATCTCGAATGGCATGAACGGTGCGGTGAAGATGCGTGCTTGCTTCGTAATGCACGGTGAGATTATCCGCGCCCGCGTCTTTGAATGCCTGCAAAAAATTATCGGGCTGAACAATCATCAAATGCACATCGAGCGGTTTCTTCGCGTGCTTCTTGATTGCTTTGATAACCGGAATGCCGAAAGAAATATTAGGAACAAAAACTCCGTCCATCACATCGAGGTGAAACCAATCGGCTTCACTCTTGTTGAGCATTTCAACATCGCGCTGAAGGTTTGCAAAATCGGCTGAGAGAATGGAAGGAGCTACCAAATGTTTCATATATCAAAGATACGCATCATAAACAAACCGCAAATACAAATTAGTTATTAGTTGTTGGTTAAAAGTTGTAGTGTATCAGTTATTGGTTATAGGCACACAGGTAACCAAAACTAAAAACTAAATAACTGAAACTTCAAACCAAAAATCATAAACTAAAAAATAAAAATGAAAAATGGAATTCTAACCAAGATAAGCTTTTAGCAGTTTACTGCGTGACGAATGCTTAAGCCTGCGGATTGCTTTTTCTTTTATCTGGCGAACACGCTCGCGGGTAAGAGCAAATTTTTCTCCAATCTCTTCGAGCGTTTGTGCAGGTCCGCCATGCAAACCAAAATATAAACGAAGCACATCGGCTTCGCGGTTGGAAAGTGTTCCGAGTGCGCGTTCAATTTCTTTTCTCAGGGATTCACTGAGCAAACTTGTATCGGGTTTTGGCCCTTCTCCATCCTGCAAAACTTCGTACATGTTGCCAGCGTCATCTTCGCTCGAGAGAAGCGGAGCATCCATAGAAATATGTTTTCCCGTGTTGCGGATAGAATCTTTTACATCATCAGGAAGAACGCCAAGTGTTTCAGCAATTTCTTCGTGAGTAGGTTCGCGCTCGTATGCCTGCTCGAGTTTGGAAAAAACTTTGTTTACCTTATTAATAGAACCGATTTTATTCAGCGGCAGACGAACAATTCTCGCCTGCTCTGCCAACGCCTGCAAAATAGATTGACGAATCCACCACACTGCATAAGAAATAAATTTGAATCCGCGGGTTTCGTCAAAACGCTGCGCGGCTTTTATCAATCCGAGATTGCCTTCATTAATCAAATCCGGCAAACTCAATCCCTGATTCTGATACTGCTTGGAAACGGAAACCACGAAACGCAGATTCGCGCGCACCATTTTATCGAGCGCACTCACATCGCCCGCTTTAATTCGCTTTGCCAATTCCACTTCGTCTTCGGCAGTAATCAAACTCTCGCGTGAAATTTCGTGAAGATATTTTTCCAGCGAAGCGGTTTCGCGGTTAGTAATTTGCTTGGTGATTTTTAACTGGCGCATGCGGTAAAATTAATTCAGCATTAAAAGTACATAAAATTCTGTTCCCGAAAAAAGAGAATACAAATGTATGCGTCCATTCGGAATGGCAAAATATTTAAGAAAGAAAAAACTCGGGCAATAATTTACGCCTGCTCTTTCTTTTCCGGTCTTGGCAGAAGCGCTTTGCGAGAAAGACGAAGCTTGCCTGATTTTCTATCCACTTCTAGCAACTTCACTTTCACCGGGTCTCCTTCTTTCAAAATTCCCTGCAAAGATTCCAAACGCTTGTGGTCAACTTCTGAAATGTGCAGGAGTCCTTCCTTGCCTGGAAGAATTTCCACGAACGCTCCATAAGGCATAATGCTCGTAACTTTTCCGAGATATTCCTGCCCTTCTTCGGGAACAGTTGTGATGCCTTTGATTTTCGCAACGGCTTTGTCAATTCCTTCTTTATTGTCGGAGAAAATATCTACCACTCCTTTTCCGTCCACTTCTTCAATTACAATAGTGCATCCCGTTTCGCGCTGCATCTCCTGAATAATTTTTCCACCGGGGCCGATAACCGCACCGATGAATTCTTTGTCAATGATGAGCTGAACAATTCTTGGCGCGTGCGATTTATAATCGGTGCGTGGAGCAGAAATTGTTTTTTCCATTTCCGCGAGAATATGCAAGCGTCCTTGCTTTGCCTGGTCGAGTGCTTTTGCCATCACTTCGTATGGAAGTCCGTCCACTTTCAAATCCATCTGCGTGGCTGTGATTCCATCTTTCGTTCCGGTAACTTTGAAATCCATATCGCCCAAATGGTCTTCGTCTCCGAGAATATCGGAAAGCACCGCGAACTTTTTATTATCGGTAATTAATCCCATCGCAATTCCTCCAACAGGTTTTGAAATCTGAACGCCTGCATCCATCAGCGCCAAACTTCCCGCGCAAACTGTCGCCATCGAAGACGAACCGTTCGATTCAAGAATGTCGGACACCACGCGAACCGTGTAAGGATTTTCTTTCGGCATCACTTGCATTAAAGAACGGTGTGCCAGATTTCCGTGACCGGTTTCCCTGCGCGAAGTTCCGCGCATCATTTTCACTTCGCCCGTTGAGAACGGAGGAAAATTATAATGAAGCATAAAAGTTTTTTCTCCCTGGAAAAGCGCGCCATCAATAGTAAGCGAATCTAATTTTGTTCCGAGTGTAACGGTGGTGAGCGACTGAGTTTCTCCCCGTGTGAAAATTGCCGAGCCATGTGTCATCGGAAGATATCCTACTTCACTCCATATCGGCCGGATGTCGGTAGTTTTTCTTCCATCCAAACGGATTCCTTCATTCAGAACTGCGGAACGCATTGCATCGTATTCCAAATCGTGATAATATTTTTTGGCAAGCTTCTTTTTCTTTTCAGTTTCTTTATCCGTAGATCCTGAAACAAGTTCAGGATGACTTGCAAGAAATTCATCTATGATGGCTCCGAAAAGTTTTTTGCGTTCATGCTTGCTGGGATTTCCTGATTTTGCAACAGCATAAATTTTATCGTAAGTGGCTTTGCGGATTTCTTCGCGCAATGTTTCGTCTTCAACCGGTGCAACAATGGCGCGTTTTTGTTTCTCTCCAACTTTTTTCACCAGTTCATTGATGGCGCGAATTTGTTTTTTAATTGCCTCGTGTGCGAACTTGATAGCTTCGAGCATATCGGCTTCCTGGACTTCTTTCATTTCGCCTTCCACCATATTTATATTTTTCTCGGAAGCAGCAACAATGATGTCAATGTCGGCTCTTTCCAAATCGGATATTGATGGGTTCACAACAAACTTTCCGTCAATGCGCGCAGCGCGAACTTCGGAAATCGGGCCATTGAACGGAATATCCGAAACCGCAAGCGCTGCAGAAGCGGCAAGACCTGCATAACAATCAGCCATTGTATTTCTGTCGGCAGAGATGAGATAAATTAAAACCTGCGTTTCATTTCTGTAATCTTCGGGAAAAAGCGGACGAAGCGCGCGGTCAACTAAACGGCTGGTTAAAATTTCGTGTTCGCTCGGGCGTGCTTCGCGTTTGAAAAATCCTCCGGGAATTCTTCCTGCCGAAGCAAATTTTTCCTGGTAATCCACCGAGAGCGGAAAAAAGTCAATGTCTTCTTTGGGGGTTTGATTGGAAACTACGGATGCGAGAAGCATTGTGTCGCCAATTTTTACAACAACAGAGCCGTCTGCCTGCCGTGCGAGTTTTCCTGTTTCGAGTTCAACGGTGCGGCCGTCTCCTAAATCGAATGTATGTGTGCTGTGTTTTGACATGATAAAGAAATTATGAATTATGAATTATAGATTATGAATGTAAAAGGTCAGTTGATAGTTGCTTGTAACCAGTTGTTAAATACAACTAACCACTTACGACTAACCACTAACAAATTACTTACGGATTTCGAGAGTTTTCAAAAGCGCGCGGTACTTTTCCAAATCTTTGCGCTTGAGATAATCGAGTAAGTGTTTGCGTTTGCTTACGAGAAGAAGAAGAGAACGCTGGGTTCCTTTATCTTTTTTCAGGCGGTTGAGATGCTCTGTAAGATGATTAATGCGGGTGGTGAACATGGCAATCTGCACTTCGGCAGAACCACTGTCCTTGTCAGATTTGCCGTGTTTCTTAGCTAAATCTTTTTTGAGTTCTTTTGTTAATGACATTTGTTTTCAAAATTGTCTCCGCCCGATGCGGAGGTTATTTTTTACTTTTTGTTTTTAGGAGCGCAAAGATAAAAGAATAATTCAAACATAAGTTTGTCTTTTGGCACTATTTTCTTCGTAAATTCGGGCAGAGAAAAAAAATTTAATTTATGAAATTCGGTGTAGTAATTTTCCCCGGCTCTAATTGCGACCATGATATGATTTATGTTCTTCGGAAAATCATGAATCAGGAAGTGGTCGAACTCTGGCACAAGGACCACTCGCTTCAAAATTGCGATATGATAATTCTTCCCGGAGGATTTTCGTATGGAGATTATTTACGCTCGGGCGCAATCGCCCGCTTTTCTCCTATCATGAAAGAGGTCTCCGAGTTTGCCGATAAAGGCGGATTTGTTTTTGGAGTTTGCAACGGCTTCCAAATTTTATGCGAAGCGGGATTAACTCCGGGCGCGTTGCTTCACAACACCGACAGAAAATTTCATTGCAAAAATGTTTTTCTGAAAGTTCAGAATACCGATACGCTCATTACATCAGTAATTCCGAAAGATAAAGCGCTGAAAATTCCCATCGCGCACGGAGAAGGAAATTATTTCAATGATACTGAATCGCTGAAAAAGATGAATGAGAAAGGGCAAATTCTTTTTCGCTACTGCGATGAAAAAGGAAATATTACTGAGGAAGCAAATCCCAACGGCTCCATTGAAAACATTGCAGGTGTGTGCAACGAGAAGAAAAATGTTTTTGGAATGATGCCGCATCCCGAACGTGCATCCGATGGTGAATTGGGAAATACAGATGGAAAATTTTTGTTCGAATCCATTTTGAATCTGGTGCAGGCGTAATCTACGGTAAAAAAAATTTTACGCTCTTTCCCTTTTTCTTTCTTTCCCGGATTAACGTAGAGGAAATATCAATCAGCGGAGCATTGAAATAAGTTACATGTTTATATTTCCACAAACGTTTTAGAACATTTTTATTTAAATAAGTTCTTCGCGGGTAAACATATATTTCAAACTTCTTTAGAATTTTTTTATGCTCCTTCCACTTATGAAAAGAAACCAGGTTATCTAATCCAAGTATAAGAATAAATTTTTTTTGGGAAAATTTTTTCTTTAATGCTTCTAGCGTATTTATAGTATAAGACGGCAGTGGAAGTTTAAACTCAATATCGCTGACTTTTATTTTCGGATTTTTCCCTATTGCTTTTTTAACTTGCAATAATCTCCTTTTTGCATTTGCAAGATTTTTTTTTTCTTTTAAAGGATTATGAGGAGAAACTATCAGCCATACCTGGTTTAAATCGGTTTGCTCTGCCATAAACTTTGCTATGGCAATGTGGCCATTATGAATGGGATTAAATGAGCCGAAGAGCAAACCAATTTTCATTTCCCGAGGAATTCGGAAATTAATTTTTCTGCTTCTTCGGTTGCCTTCTCTAGATTTTCATTCACAAGAATTTTATCAAACTGGTCAGCCACTTTCATTTCTTCTTTCGCTTTTGAAATTCTTTTAGCGATATTTTCCTGCGTTTCTGTTTTTCTTTCTTTGAGGCGCTGCTCCAGAATTTTTATGGAAGGCGGCATGACAAAAATTGCAAATGCCCGCCTGCCGAATTTTCTTTTCAAGTTAATTCCTCCCTGAACATCCAAATCAAATATTATGTGTTTCCCCCTGCTCCAAATTCTTTCCAGTTCTGATTGCAGCGTTCCATAAAATTGTCCGGTATAAACTTCTTCCCACTCTGCAAATTCATTTTTCTTGATTTTATTTTTGAACTCTTCTGTGGAGATGAAATAATAATCTTTTCCGTCAGTTTCATTCGGGCGTTTTGCGCGTGTGCACGCAGAAATGGAAAACTCTAACTGGTCAGAAAATTTTTGCAGAATACGGTGGACTATAGTTGTTTTGCCGGCACCGGAAGGAGCAGAAAAAATTATGAGTTTGCCATTGCTCATAAAACATTGTTGAGTTGTTCTTTGATTTTTTCCAATTCGTCCTTCATTTGTACCACCACTTTTTGAATTCCGGCATCACTCGCTTTCGAGCCGATGGTATTTATTTCTCTTCCTATTTCCTGAGAAATAAATCCAAGTTTTCTTCCGCATTCATTTTCATTCATGGTTTGCAGAAAATAATCACAGTGTGTTTTCAGGCGGACTTTTTCTTCTGTGATGTCTAATTTCTCTATATGGTAAATTAATTCCTGCTCAAAACGATTTTCGTCAATTCTATCTTTGGAAATTAATTCTTCAAGATTTTTTCTGAGTTTTTCTTTTATGATTTCAATTCTTCCTTTATCAAGAGCATCAACTTGCAAAAGATATTTCAGAACAAAATCAATCCGCTTGCGCAAATCTTTTTCAAGTGATTTTCCTTCGCTTGTTCTGAATTTATCGAGAGCCGAAACGGCTTTGCCAATACAAGAGAGTACCACTTTCCAATCGTGCGCAGTAAATTCTTCTTTCTCTGGTTTAAAAATATCAGGCATTCGCAACAAGGCAAGAAGCATTTCTTCATCGGGCAGTTTTAATTCTCTGCAAAGAGATTTTAATTCCGCAAAATGTTTTTTAGCAATGGTTTTATTCAGCGAAACATGTCTTTCTTCGAGTGAAGAATCAAATATAACGGTCAAATCAATTTTTCCCCGCCTGAGTTTTTCAGAAAGAAAATTTTTTAATTCAATCTCTTTGTCGCGAAATAAATTGGGAAGCCGGAAATTTGTATCCAGTCCCTTGCTGTTTACTGAACGCGCTTCCACAGAAATTTTTCTATCCTTCACCTTGCCGGCCGATTTGCCGAAACCAGTCATTGATTTAATCATGCTGCGAATATCAGATAAATATTGAAGACAACAATCACTCAAACATCTCCTTCATCCGCTCGAAAAAACTTTTGTCTTTTTTATCGGGATGCGGTTCGAAGTTTTCTGACTCGCGGAGTTTTTCGAGCGCCTTTTTTTCCTCGGAAGATAAATGCTGGGGAGTCCAAACATTGATGCTGATAAGCAAATCTCCCCTGCCGTAGCCGTTCACATCGGGGATTCCTTTTCCCTTTAGCCGGAGAATTTTTCCGGGCTGAGTTCCGGCATCAATTTTCACTTTTGCTTTTCCTTCCAGCGTTGGCACTTCCACTGAAGTTCCTATAGCCGCGTCTACAAAATTCAAATGGTGTTCGTAATAAATGTTATTTCCTTCTCTTTCGAAATGTTCGTGTTCCTGTTCTTCAATCGCGATAATCAAATCTCCAGGAATTCCTCCGCGCGGTCCTGCATTTCCTTTTCCGCTCATGGAAAGTTGCATTCCTTCCACAACTCCTGCCGGAATATTTATGGTAATCACTTCTTCTCCGCGCATGATTCCATCACCGTTGCAATAGCGGCATTTATCAGTGATGATTTGTCCTTCACCTCCGCATTGCGGGCAAGTGGAAGCAGTTTGCATGTAGCCAAGAATAGTTTGCTGCGTACGCGTTACTTGCCCGGTTCCTCGGCAAGTGGAGCAAGTGCTGAAGCCCGAACCTTTTTGCGCGCCTGTTCCGTTACAATGCGAGCATGAAATATATTTATGAACTTTAATTTTTTTCTCAACACCTTTCGCAATTTCTTCGAGCGTAAGTTTTACTTTGATGCGGAGATTGGTTCCTTTGTTTACTCTTCTCCTGCTTCTCTGTCCGCCTCCGAAAAAACTTTCAAACGGATGCTCGCCTCCGAAAATATCTCCGAAGCGCGAAAAAATATCTTCCATGTCCATGTGCTGAAATCCTCCACCGCCATAGCTGCCACCACTATATCCTCCTCCGACTCCGGCATGACCGTGCTGGTCGTATCGTTTGCGCTTGTCATTATCTCCAAGTATTTCGTATGCCTCAGCCGCTTCTTTAAATTTTTCTTCGGCTTCTTTGTTATTTGGATTTCTGTCAGGATGAAATTCCAATGCCTTCTTTCGGTATGCTTTTTTTATTTCATCCGCGCTTGCTCCTTTCGGAACTCCTAATATGTCATAATAATCTCGCTTCGCCATAAAATTTTATTTCCTGTTAACGAAATAACGAATTTGTTTGCGAATTTTACAAATCGGAGTTGTATTCATTCGTAATATTCGTTATTAGATTTGTTGCTTCGTAACCAGAAAAATTATTGTCCAACAATTACTTTAGCATGCCGAATCACTTTTCCATTCAGATAATATCCTTTTTCCACTTCCTCAATCACTTTTCCTTTTTGTTCTTCCGAAGGAGCGGGAACATTGGTGACTGCATCGTGTAAATCAGGATTAAAAATTTCTCCTGTAGATTTCATTTCCTGCAAGCCGCTTTGCATTAAAATATTTTTGAGTTTGTTGTAAATAAGTTCTTCGCCTTGTTTGAAAATATTAATATCGGAAATTTCTTTCATGGATTTAAACGCGCGTTCAAAATCATCGAGCACAGGAATTATTTTCGCAAAGATTTCTTCTCCGGCAAATTTCAGGAGTTCAATTCTTTCTTTTGAAACTCTTTTTCTAAAATTTTCGAAATCGGCATAGAGCCGGACATATTTATCGTTTAGTTCCGCAAGTTTTTCTTCAGCGGATTTTTCTTTGGGAATTTCCGCTGATTCTTTTCCGTTCTCCTTTTCTGAAGAAACATTTTCGTCTTTCACTTCTTCCGGAGAATTTTTTTCCTCCTGATTATTTTTCTTGCTCATAGATTTTTAGATGTGCTTATGCAATGTCAAATAACCTGCCACCAAAAGAGAGCAAATATAATAAAGCCAAAGTGTCGGAAAATGACAGGAGAAAATAAAAAAGACAGCCCCCCTTTTGACGAACTGTCTTATTAATTAAGGAAGGAAATTTATTTCACATACTTTTCCAACTCTGCGTCAAGTGCCGGACCACGAAGAGCTTTAGCGAGAATAATTCCATTTGCGTCAATAAGAAAGTTTGTTGGAATGGCATTAATACCGTAAATCTTGCAGGCATCAGAGTTCCACCATTTCAAATCGCTTACGTGATTCGGCCAAACCAAACCATCTTTCTCAATCGCTTTTGTCCATGCTTCTTTCTGATTGTCGAGCGACACGGAATAAATTTCAAAACCTTTGGCGTCTTTAAATTTTTTATCCTTGAATTTATTGTAAGCCGCCACCACATTCGGATTTTCATAGCGGCACGGACCACACCACGAAGCCCAGAAATCTACCAGCACAATTTTTCCTTTGAACGAAGAGAGAAAAATAAATTTTCCGTCAACGCCCGGAAGTTTCAGTTCGGGCGCTTTGTTGCCGATTTCCAAACCGACTACGGGTTCTGTTTTCTGTCCCGAAGGGATCCCTCCCGAAAAAGAAAAAAGAGTTGCTGTGGCGATTAAAATGAGAAGTGAAATTATTTTTTTCATATTGAAAAGTTTTTTGTTATTTACTTCCTTACAATTTCCGCGCCAATCTTATTGAGGCGCATGTCAATATTTTGATACCCTCTGTCAATCTGCTCAATATTATGAATTTTACTTTTCCCTTCAGCGCTCATGGCGGCAATTAATAATGCAACACCCGCTCTTATATCAGGAGAACTCATTTCAATTCCGCGAAGTGAATATTGGCGATTAATTCCAATCACGGTTGCGCGGTGCGGGTCGCATAAAATTATTTGCGCGCCCATGTCAATTAATTTATCTACAAAAAATAATCTGCTCTCAAACATTTTCTGGTGAATCAAAACTGTTCCCTTCGCCTGAGTTGCGGTAACTAAAATCACGCTGAGCAAATCGGGAGTTAAGCCGGGCCAGATTGCATCTGCGATTGTGAGAATAGAACCGTCAATGTAAGTTTCTATCTCATAATTTTTTTGCGAAGGAATAAAAATATCATCGCCTTTCAATTCCATTTGTATTCCAAGTCGTTTGAATGTATCGGGAATAATTCCGAGATGTTCGTAACCGACATTTTTAATGGTGATTTCACTCTGCGTCATTGCTGCAAGCCCTATGAAACTTCCCACTTCAATCATATCGGGAAGCAAGCGGTGCGTGCAGCCGCCCAACTTCTCCACTCCTTCAATCGTAAGAAGATTCGAACCGATGCCGGAAATTTTTGCGCCCATGCTCATCAGCATTTTACAAAGTTGCTGAATGTATGGCTCACAGGCAGCATGATAAATAATTGTTTTTCCTTTCGCGAGAGCTGCTGCTAAAATAATATTTGCAGTTCCGGTGACGGATGCTTCATCGAGCAGCATATAAGTTCCTTTCAACTGACTCGCATCTACTTTGAAAAAATTTGTCTTCTCATCGTAATCGAATCTCGCTCCGAGTTTTTGAAAGCCGATGAAGTGTGTGTCTAATCTTCTTCTTCCGATTTTATCTCCGCCAGGTTTCGGAATGTATCCTTTTCCGAACCGCGCGAGCAGCGGGCCTAAAATCATAATTGAACCGCGCAGCGCTGTGGCTTTCTTTTTGTATTCGTCCGAGAGAAGGTAATCTACGTTTACATTATCCGCTTTGAACTCGTACGTGTCTTCACTTTTCTTTTCAACTTTTACTCCGAGAGATTTTAATAAATCAATTAATTTATTTACATCAACAATGTTCGGAATATTTGAGATGGTAATTTTCTCAGGAGTAAGAAGAACAGCGCAGAGAATTTGCAGCGCTTCATTCTTCGCGCCTTGCGGAGTGATTTCTCCTTTTAATTTTTTTCCTCCGGTAACTTCGAAACTTGACATCTGCTAAATACTAATTTGTACCAATGTACTAATTACGAATTTTTACGAATGAGTGTTTTCCATCTGCCATCTGCCATTTTACATCTTACATAAAATTTATCTTCCTCTGCGATGACGGTTATTATGTCTTCTTCCTCTGTCGCGGTCTCTTCCCCTTTCATTTCTTCCGCTTCCGCTGCGTTCTTCTCTTCCCCTGCTATCATCGCGCTTTCCGGCTTTGGCAAGAATTTCGTGCGTGCCTGTCATTTGAAAATCATCCGGCACTTTTAATTTTCCCTTTGAAAGCAATTCGAGTTCCTGCAGAATCACTGCATCGTTCACTGTGTTTCGGTTCCAGATTAAATAATTTTTCTTCATGAGATTTGCAAGTGCCTCGATGAACGCAGTTTTTTCTTCTCCCGCTTTCATTGCAGATGCTTTTTCAATCAGCCGCTCAACTCCTTTTCCATAATGTTTGAAACGAATATTTCCCGAAGGATAATCTACTTTCTCCGGCTTTGCTGTAAGAATTTCTTTGGGTGGCTTCGGATAAGGAGCATCCACATCGAGTTTGAAATTCGAAATGATGAAAAGATGGTCCCAGAGTTTATGGCGGAAGTCGGTCAAATCGCGAAGTGTGGGATTCAAACGTCCCATGATTGCAATTATTGAGTTGGCAACATTATTTCTTTCTTCCTTGTTTTTTATTGTGCAGGCGTACTCGACCAGCTTCTGAATATTGCGCCCGTATTCAGGAATGATGAGATGCTCCAGCTGCGTGTTGTACTCCATGTCGTGCGGCTTTGCGGGCTCGCGGTCTTTTTCTTTTTCTTTCGAAGTTGGTCGTGCCATGATGTTGGATTAAATTAGGTTCAAAAGTAGGGAAATATTTCGAGGAGCGAAGAATGAATTACTTCACAATCTGCAGGCGTGCGAACTTGAGCAGTAATTGTTTTTGTCCGGCTTCTTCAAATTCAACGGTGGCTTTTGAATTTGGAAAACTTCCTTCCATGTTCACCACTTTTCCATTTCCGAAACGCTCGTGAGAAACCGTCATTCCTATTTGCAAATCTTTTAAATGTTCCTGCGAAGCGGTGGCGGGTTTGTATTTTGCTACTTGAGCATTTACTAATTTCGGTTTAGGATTTAGGTATTGGGAATTAGGATTTTGTTTTGGCTTTTCATGGGATTTGGAATTTGGAACTTGGGACCTGAAACTTTGTTTGAACACCGGTTCTTCATAAATTGTATCCGCCCCGTTATCTTTACGATTCCATTTTTCTCTTTCTTCGTTAAAAATATCTTCCCTGCTGTGCGAATGAGAAAACTCCAGATACTTCGGATCAATTTCCTCTATGAAGCGGCTGTGTTCTGTGTTGTAAACAGAACCTCTGCTGAAACGTGTAGCTGCAAAAGTGAGCATTGCTTTTTTCTGCGCGCGCGTGAGCGCAACGTAAAATAATCTTCGCTCTTCTTCCATATCCTCACGGGAATTTACATTAAACGAATTCGGAAAAAGATTTTCTTCTAACCCAACAATGAACACATGCGCAAATTCCAAACCTTTCGCTTGGTGAATCGTCATCAATGAAACATGGTCTCGGTTTTCGGGTTCTGTTTTTTTATCGGAGTCGGTGAGCAATGCAATGTCGGACATGAATTTGTCCAATGTCAGTGGTTTGTTGTCAGTTGTTAATGGTTTTTCTACAACTGGCGACTGACTACTAACCACTGGCTCTTGCAATTCAGGAATATCAATCGCTCTGTATTCATTTTCACCAGTAGAAAATTCCTTTAATGCTCCCAATAATTCCTCAATATTTTCATAGCGCGAAACGCCTTCGGGAGATTTATCGTTGTAAAGTTCTTTCAGAATTCTTGTTGAAGTGGCAATATGATTTCCTAAATCATAGGCGTTCGTAATCGGAAGCATCGCAGAAAAACTTTTTATCATCGTCACGAAGTCCTGGATTTTTTCGCGCGTGCCCGAATTTAATTCCAGCGGAAAATCTTTCAGGTTGTCCATCACGGTGAACAAACTTATGTTGTGGTCGTTCGCGGCAACAATAATTTTATCTATGGTTGTGTTTCCGATTCCGCGCGTAGGATAATTAATCACGCGCTTCATCGCTTCCTCATCGTGATTATTTATTGTGAGCCGGAAATATGCGATCAGATCTTTTATTTCTTTCCGCTGGTAAAATGAAAGCCCGCCATAAATTCTATAGGGAATATTTTTTTTCCGCAGCGCTTCCTCCATTGCGCGCGACTGCGCATTTGTTCTGTATAAAATCGCAAACTCTTTCGGGTGCATCTGATGTTGCATCATGTTTTCGAAAATCATCTGCGCCACTTTCATTCCTTCATCGTTATCGGTAAGCGCACGGATGACTTTTATTTTATCGCCTTCTTCTTTATCCGTCCACACCGTTTTTTGAATCTGGTCTTTGTTTTTCGCAATGACCGTGTTTGCCGCGTTTACAATATTTTTTGTGGAGCGGTGATTTTGTTCGAGCTTGAACGTTTTTGTATCGGGATAATCCGTTTTGAAGTTGAGAATGTTCTGAATGTTCGCTCCGCGGAAAGCGTAAATGCTCTGCGCATCATCGCCCACCACGCAAATATTTTCAAAGCGTGCTGCGAGTTGCTTGATGATTACATACTGCACAAAATTTGTATCCTGGTACTCGTCCACCAAAATATATTTGAATTTGTTCTGGTATTTGTACAACACATCCGGAAAATCCCGCAGAAGAATGCTGGTGTTGCAAAGTATGTCATCAAAATCCATCGCGCCCGCCTTGAAGCAGCGCTTGCAGTAGGTTTCAAAAATATTTCCAAACTCCGGGCGACCCGACATTCTATCGTGCTCGGTGTATGTAGAATTATGCTGATACGCTTCGAACGAAAGCAAATTTGTCTTCATCTGAGAAATCCGCGCGAGCATGCCCGAGGGCTTGTATACTTTATCATCCAGATTATTCTGCTTGAGAATATCTTTGATGAGATTTTTTGAATCGTCCGTATCGTAAATTGTAAAGTTGTTCGGGTAATTTAATTTCTCGTGCTCATAGCGGAGAATGCGCGCGAACACCGAGTGAAAAGTTCCCATCCATAAATTGCGTGCCTCGCCATCGCCCACAAGATTTGTAATTTTTTCTTTCATCGAGCGCGCGGCTTTGTTGGTGAATGTGAGCGCGAGAATATTGAACGCATCCACATCTTTTTGCAGAAGATGAGCAATGCGATAGGTGAGAACACGGGTTTTCCCGGAGCCCGCGCCTGCTACAATCATTACCGGACCATCGGTGCATTGCACAGCGTCACGTTGGGAATCGTTTAGTTCATTCAGGTAACTCATATCTTATCTACTAATTTACTAATCATTACTAATGTACCAATAACTGCCGTTCTTTCAATTAGTATATTAGTACAGATTGGTACATTAGTAGGTCAACGAAGATAACTCAATTTAACAGAGAAAAGTATCCTGTTGAAAAAATTGTGGGGATGAAACGGATTGACTACTTTTTGTTTCTAATCTTAATCAAATGAAAAAGTTTTTATTTATTACTCTCATTGCATTTGGAATAAATGCAAAGGCGCAGATTAATTATGAAACAAGTTATCCTATGAGCAACTATAGTGATTATTTACATTTCGTGAGATTAGAATCGTCAGGAGATAAATACTGTAAATGGAGTATTGCTAATAATGCAGCAAATAATAAATTGACGTTGTATAATCTGAACCATTCAGTTTTCAGACAAATATCGATTCCTCTTCAAGTAGATACGTTTAATTATCAAATTTGGTATTTAGCAGAAATGTTATTTGATAATGACAGTACAGATATAGATTATTTAATTACAAATGGTATGTTTTCCTCTGCTTTTGCACCATATGTGAAAATATATAATGAGAATAGTTCTTTGCTTTTTTTTGAAGATTCAGCATCTGTAAATTGGGGAACAGGAAGCCCGGGAGGATTCGATTATAGGGGGCCAATTTTTAATACAGATAGTGGAACAAAAATGATACTTACAAAATACAACAATCTTGCCCCAATAACTCCTAGCCAATCAAAAGTTTATAATTTACCCTCAAA
The DNA here is from genome assembly GCA_016195025.1 of Bacteroidota bacterium. Lineage (NCBI taxonomy): Bacteria > Pseudomonadati > Bacteroidota > Bacteroidota bacterium. Next base: position 105,550 of record JACQAL010000057.1, read on the forward strand.
ATTAAACTGTGGTTGTTCTATTGGTAATGGAAATATTGCAACTGGAAATCCCAGCATAATTTCTAACCCAAATCGATTTCTTTCCAACCCCTACCCCAACCCCGCCATCAACTCCACCCGCATTGATTATACTTTTCCCAGCGGAGTAAATGAAGGCGAAATTGTTTTTTATACTCTGCAGGGCAAAGAAATAAAACGATTCAAAGTGGATAAAACTTTTGATCATCTTTTAATTTCTACTGCTGATATTCCCGCAGGAACTTATTTTTACCAACTGCAAACAAACTCGCAGGCAAGCGAGGGGAAGAAACTCGTAGTTATTCGTTAGCGTTTAATGCACGCCCGGCTGAAGGTTTCAGAAAATCCTGCATGTGAGCAGCGCAATATCGTCCACGTATTCTTTCGCGCCTTTGTAATCGCTCACGCTCTGAATAATTTTTTTGTTAATCTCTTTTATTTTGGAAGTGTGCCCGTGCTTTTCTAAAATTTCTTTCACGCGCTTCACGCCAAACTCTTCTTCGTTTTCATTTTCCTGCTCCACCACTCCATCGGTATAGCAAAAAAGCACTGTGCCCGGCTCAATGTTCATCACTCCTTCTTTTACTTTTTTCAAATCCTCTAACATTCCCAAGCCGGTGGTTCCTATTTTCAGCGAAGCAATGGAGCCGCCTTTGTCGAGCAGCAGCGGAGGATTATGTCCCGCATTCACGTAGGTGAAATTTTTTGTAACGAGATTATATTTTGCAATAAAGAGCGTGATGAAGCGCTCACCCTGCGCAATTTCGTTTACTTTATAATTTAATTCGCGCACAAGGTCGGCAAGCGAACTGGTGCGGTGAAGAAGAATGCGGAGGTTCGCCTGAAAATTACTCATGAGCAGCGCGGCAGAAACTCCTTTACCCGACACATCGGCAATGCAAAACGCCACTTCCTGCTCGTTGATGCGGACAAAATCATAATAGTCACCGCCAATTTCCTGGTGCGCAATGTAGACCGCATCCATTTCCAGTTGCGCATCGTTCGGAAGTTCGCGCGGAAAAAGCATGTGCTGCATCTGCGAAGCGACTTCCAGTTCTTTTTTAATTGCCGCCTGCTTCATGCTGTCTTTCGCGAGACGTTTGTTTTCAATAGCAACCACCAAAATATTGGTAAGCGTTTGAATGAAGTTCAGTTCTTTCACGCTCGCGCTCATTCCCAATTGTTCTTCGTCAATATCGCCCACCAGCGCGTAAGCAAGCGGAAGGTCTTTATGAAAAACCGGAATCACCACTTCCACGTTGTGCTGCTTGAGCGCTTTTGCAATGGGAACGAGTTCGCCTGTGCCGGGAGCAAAATCCATGAGCGTAATATCTTTTAGCGGAAGAAGAAATTTTTCCACTTCTTTCGGTGAGAAGGATGCTTCCATTCCGAATTTGAGAACGGCTTTCCATTCTCCATCGAAGGCATATAAAACCAATTTGCCAACGTTGAGCTGGTTCCTCAGCACCGATTCGTAAATCTTAAGAAGTTCGCGGGTTTTGGTGTTTGAATTAATGGCTTTGGTCACCTCGAGCAGCGAAGCAAGTTTCACCTCCAGCAATTTGGATTTCGATATTGACTTTGTAGTGACTTCAGGCATTTTCTTTACAGGGTTTTTCAAAATTCTTTTCTAAAGTTTTGTAAATATACAATAAGTATTTTGAAGAATAAAATTAAATTGATTTATAAGTAAGACGTCAAAAGAAAGTAAATGGTTGCTTGGTACAAAAAATATTTACGAAAGTTTTATAACTATTTCAGGAAGTTTTCTCATAGCGGCAAGTTCGCGGAACTTTTTCATGGATTCATCGGCAGGACTGCCGAGATAGGTTTTTCCGCCTTCCAGATTTTTTGCCGGTGCCGATTGCCCGAGCAGCACTGCACCTTTCCCGATTTTTATTTTTGATGGAACGCCCACCTGCCCCCATAACACAACATCATCTTCAATTATGCACGCACCCGAAATTCCCACCTGCGAAGCGAACAAACAATTCTTCCCCACTTTTGTATCGTGCCCCACTTGCACGTGATTGTCAATTTTTGTTCCGCGCCCGATAATTGTTTCTCCGGTCACACCACGGTCAATGCTTGAGAGAGCGCCAATCTCCACGTTGTCTTCAATAATTACCTTTCCGCAGGAGAAAAGTTTATCGTGCCCGGTTGCGCGCTTCTTGTAATAAAAAGCATCGGCTCCAATCACAACGCCCGAATGAAGAATCACATTGCTGCCGATGATGCAATTATCATAAATGGTTACGTTGGGATGAATGGTGCAGTTATCGCCTATGCGAACATTATCTCCTATGAAACAATTCGGCATGATGCGCGTGTTTTTACCGATGACGGCAGAATCGCTGATGGGTTTCTGCGAAAACGAGCGCGAGGAAAACTGCGCGGTAATTCTGTTGAAGGCGGAGAAAGGGTCATCACAAACAAGCAGCGCTTTTCCTTCGGGGCAATCCACTTTCTTATTGATGATGACAACCGCTGCTTTTGATTCGAGCGCCTTGCCGTAATATTTCGGATGGTCAACAAAAACAATATCGCCTTCTTCCACCACATTGATTTCGTTTATTCCTTCCACAATTATTTTTTCATTGCCGGTTATTTCAGCGCTGATGAGAGAAGCAATGTCTTTTAATTTCTGTGGTGATGAAAATTTCATAGGTACGGATAACTAAACATTACGAAATTACGAATTACAATTACTTATTTTCTTTTTCATCTTGCAGAGATATTGTGCCCTTAATGTTTTTGATTTTATATTTTGTGAAATCGCGGTTCGATTCAAGTCCGTCACCGTACATCACTTCGTCTTTGGTAGTTATTTTCACAAACGCATCGGTGTAAATTTTATCTTTCCCTTCTTCCCAGATTAAATCTTCGGTGTTTAATTTTTCATCTTTAATATTCACTACTTCCACATTTCGCTTCACTTCCATTTTTTCTTCCTTCTCCCAGCGGATTCCGTAATCGGCTTTTAGTTTTGAATTTACTTTCATGGAGTCGTCATAAAAAAGAACATTCACTCCTTTGGGAAATTCAACATATGGTTTTTCTTTGTTGAAGCGGTCGAGTTGCGGACCGGAAAGTTTCATTTTCACTTTTCCGGAATCGCTGTACATAATTTCAACATCCTTCATTGTTTCCAAAGGAGCATTTTTGTCTATGGTAACCTGGTTGATGGTTTGAATATCGGTGCGGCAGGAAAGAAGAAGCCCCAACCCTAAAGGGAGAAATAAAAAAATAATTACACTTCTGGGATTAAATAAAAAATTGCTTTTACTCCCTTTAGGGAAGGGGTATATTCTAATCATATTTTCTTTTGATAAACCATTTATCGTTCAGCGTGAAGCCGAGAATCACTTTCACGTATTTTTCGCGAACGAGATTATTTTCTGTAGTTCCGAATTGCCCGAGTTCTACCGCAACATTTATGATGGACTGCGAATACGTATCTCCCACTTTAATTTTTTTCAGCGGGAAACCTGCGCCAAAAGTAATTGCTCTATCTTTCAACTGCACATTATTCAAATCAAGATATGAACTGGCATAGCGAAAACCTGCGCGGTAAAATATTTTTTTTGCGTAGGATTCTTTTGTTCCTGCTGACTTGTTCGGAACATATTGCACTCCAAAAGAAATTCGCTGGCTGTTTTTCAAAAGTCCCGCTTGATTAAGCGAAGAGAAGGATGACCATTGCTGCAGGGAATAATCAAAACCGAAAAGCCATTTATCTCCTTTCTTCAAAACAACACCTCCGCCAAACATCATCGGAATAATCACTGTGTCTTTTACATCCTGATCGTTGAGGATAGTATCTTTCATCACTTCCACTCCGAAATAATTTGTATACGTTGCGGCAAAAGTGGAGCGCTTTGCTTTCAGATAACTTTTCATTCCGCCCGTTGCGCCCAGTGTGAGCGACCAGTTTTTCTTCAGTTGAATTTTATATTGTGTTCCAAGCGTAAAGTAAAAATTGCTTACGCGGGTTGTCTGCGAAAATCTGGTATTATAAAAACCTGAGCCGCTGGGAAAAGAATCGCGGCTGGAAAAAACCAAATCGCCAAAAAGATAAGCGGCATTTACTCCCAGCGAAAAATTTTTTATGCGAAAACCATTTCCAAAGTAAAGTTGATTTAAACCGCCTTCGCCCTGGTAAGAATATTTCACCGTGCCGATGCTGTCCTGAGATTGCTCGGTGTGAATTTTATATCCGACCGAACTATACGGTAGCAAACCAAAACTTGCTCCCCACCATTTCGTAACCGGAAACGCAAGCGCCATGTGCGAAAGCGCAGTTTGATTGGAAGAAAATTTTTTGCCGGTGGTTTCCAGTTTTGTGAAATTGCTTCTCACACCAAAATCAAAAGCCGTGAGCCGCAGCGAAGAATGCGAAGCCGGATTGGAAGTATTAATAAAGTAAGGCGCAGTGGTATCATTGCGCAGCGCGTTATAAATTCCTCCGAGCGGAATGTTGCTGGCAAAACCTCCGTACTGAAGTTCGCCCAAACCAAAACGCGAGTAAGGAGAATTGGTGAACGATTGTCCAACGGAAATTAAAAAAGAAAAATTAAAAATTAAAAAAATACTAAAACTGAAAACTGAAAACTGAAAACTGAAACTTTTATTCAACATTATAATTTAGAATTACGTTAAGCCCCTTCAGCACTAAAAATGAATCTGCAAAGATGTTAGAATTTCCGCTCGCAGAGATATTAAAAATCTTTTCAAGGAATTTCATATAACCACCCGTGCAAACGACTTTAACATCGGGATATTGTTCTTTGTAACGCGAAATAATGCCTTTCACTTCTTCTGCCACTCCGTTCATCACACCGGAAAAAATGGACTCATCGGTGTTTTCTCCTATGAGTTTATCAAAATATTTATAATTGAGAAGTGGAAGTTTATCGGTGAATTGATTCAGCGCTTTGAAACGCATTTCAATTCCCGGAGAAATTCCTCCGCCTAAATATTGATTCTCCTCGTTCACAAAATCATATTTAATGCACGTGCCGGCATCAACCGCCAGCACATTTTGATTTCTGAAGAGAGAATTTGCGCCTACTGCACATGCTAAACGGTCTTTGCCTAATGTTTCAGGAGTTCGATAAATATTTTCAATCGGAAGTTTTGTTTCGTGGGAGAGTTCAATAGAATTATATTTTGATTTTATATATTCAAAAATATTTTTGTCATAATTCGCAACCGAGGAAAGAATCACATTTTTAACGGAAGAATTTTTCAAAAGAAGTTCTTGTAAATTGTCTATGGAAATCTTTTCGAAAGAAGAAAAAGAAATTAATTCTTTTCCATCAAACACAGCCGTTTTTGCAAGTGTATTTCCTATGTCAATCACCAAATTCACAGAGCGAAATTAGCAAATGCTGATTACACAGATTTATTTACATTTGCCATTCGTTTTTTTGAAAAAGAAATTTTTCTGACATGGCATCTTAGCTCAGTTGGTAGAGCAACGGACTGAAAATCCGTGTGTCGCTGGTTCAACTCCAGCAGGTGCCACAAACAGCAAGACGCTCGGTTTTCATAGGGGAAATCGAGCGTCTTTTGCTTTTAATAGGCTTCAATTTCAACTTTGAAAAAGGACTCAAGTGGGGTGGCAAGTGGGGAATGGAGTGGGGAAATTTCAGGATGCCTTTCCGAATACGCTGAAATCCTGCGCCACTTTTCCAATCACTTTTTTATCGAAGTAATGGTCTTCCAAAACTTTTAATGCGCTGTGTCCGGTGATTATTCTTGCGTTCTCTGCGCCAATTCTTGCAGCAAGCGCGCTGGCGTGCGTTTTACGGAGTGACTTGAAAGTTTTATTGATCCCGATTTGCTTTGCGTAATGTCCGAAAGCTCTCCATAAATGCCTTGCCATTGTATCGCGTTTCATTCTTTCTGAATCAGCGATGATATATTTTTCTGTTCCCCTGTTTTCATTATACCCCAATTTCAATAAAAGTTTTTTCAGTTCGGCAGTAATCGGGATTGAAACATATTTTTTAGAATCCCCTTGCAGGTTTTTAATTTTATTCACCTTGATGTCTTCTGATTTTATGAAAGTCATTTCCTCTTTTTCTTCTGTGATGGAAGAAAAACGCAGGTGAAAAATTTCAGCGGCTCTTCTTCCGCTGAATATGGAAAGCAGAATTGCATCCCTGAGCCAGGGTTTCCAAAGTGATTTTATTTCTCCGGTGCTGAGTTTTTCTTTTCCTAATTCTTTGTTCTGAACCGCTTCTAATATTTTTTCGAGTTCTTCTTCTGTAATTGATTCTATATCCATTGCCTTTACAGAATGTCTTCTCACTCCTTCAAAAATATTCTGAATCTGGTAACCTTCTTGTGTAATCAGCCATTTATACATCGTTGTAAAGTAGCCGAGATATTTATTAATTGTTCTTCCCGATAATTTTTTCTGCTGCATATAGTCATAGAATACTCCTACTGCGTGTTTATCGATATCCGTAATTTTTAATTCCTCTAAAAAATATCCTGATTCCTTTAGTGCAGTAATCAGGCAAGCCATTCCTCGTGAAATATCATCCAAATGTTCTTTACTGCGCGGTCGAAACATATACGAGGGGCAGATTTCTTTATCTCCTGAAAGAAATCCGAGATACCTTGATTGAATCTGAAGTAAAAGTTGCGGTTGGATATTATTCTCCGTTTGAATTTTTCTTTCTGTAATTTTATTTTGTCTGATAATTTTTGAAGAGGATATTTCAGCGAAATTATTTTCCTCCATTTCCTTTCTGAATTGAATCGCTTGTGAAATTGCTTCATCGAGATTCCGCGTGTCAAAAATCTTGGTGACTCTTTTATTTTTCGTGCCGGGAATATGAAGGTAGATTTTGAAACGATGCTTATCGGCAAACGGGCAACGCTGAATGGGTTTATCGGTGTCTCTGCATGTTTCGGCAACATTGGTATTGCATTTGGTGCAGAATACAGTTAGCCCTCTGTAACTTTTTGAGGGTGGAATGTAAAGCGGTTTTACCATAGTGTTTATTTTTTAGTTGCTATTTCCAAAAGTTTATTCAGATACTTTGCTTCGTTTTTTCCTTGAGGAAGATATTTTTTTGATTTATTATTTACTGTTGAAAGTTTTGCCGTTGGATTTTCTCCGATAAGTTCTTCAGAAAAAAACCGTTCATGCCAATCAGGATATTTCTTTTTCATCTCTTCAATGATTGGCTTCATAATTTTGAAATAAAATTCCTGCTCGTAAATATATTTGCCTCCCACATCGCTGAAAATTGTTACTCCATGCTTTTCGCACCATGCATCGAAGGTTCTTGCATCTTTGATTTTGAGCAGAGCCATCGCTTCCTTTATTCTCAATATTGGAATCGGTAAATTCACTATACAACTTCGGTGTTTTCATGCCCTTATTTTTTGCTTTGAACTTCGGGATATTCTTTCAGCAGCCCAAACTTTTGTAAGGAAGTTTGTCTGCTTTCTCTTTGAAAGGAGCCAATAAGTTTCAGCAATAAAATTTGGACATGTGAAAAATTTATAGCATACCATTATCAAAAACCTGTCAAGGAATTTTTTTGTCAGAGTTCGCCATGAAGCATTCGGGAGCATTCGGGAATGTTCGGGAAGTTTCGGAAACTTAGAGTAACCTAAGAAAACTTTTTGTTAGTTAAGGTTAATTGATGCCAGAGAAAGTTTGTCATATAATATGACTTTTATGACAAAATGTTTTTTTCAATTTGTCATAAAAAAATTTATAAAAAATAAAAACTGTCTATAATTTTTTTTTAAAAGTCCATGTGATTCGGTTAGGATGGTTCTGTGATTCGATTACGATGGATTGCGATGCAATGCGATGCATTACGGTGCAGGACAAAAAGAATGTGATAGCTATATGGATGCAGTATGAAGCATGCATCAAAGGAACATGAAGGGTGCATCAAGGGTGCAGGAAAGGAACATATAGGGTTTTGATGGGTACATCTATGCAAGCAAAAAAAATTCGTGAAAA